>JBKJQM010000234.1:0-13401 GCA_046594005.1 Mycobacteriales bacterium | reverse complement strand
CTCCGGGTTGCGGAGGCAGCGGCTCGGGCGGCTCTGCCGATCGCCCCGATCACGCTGTCCCGGCCAGGGTTGCTCGAGCAGCGGGCAGTCCTGCAGCCGGGACAGCGTGATCGGGGCGATCGGCAGAGCCGCCCGAGCCGCTGCCTCCGCAACCCGGAGCACCAGGACCGGGTCGCCCTGCGGGTTGGCATCGCGGGCGAGGACGACCTCGCCCTCCTGCTCGACCACGTCCTCGGCGAGCGGCCTCCGTTGCGGTGTCGCGGGACCGCGCCGACCGAGCAGTCGTCGCTTCGGAGCTGCCGTGACGACCCGCCGCCAGGTCGTGTCGCCGGCGAAGGCGATGGTGCGGGCAGCTCCGGACACGGCCGCCATCAGCGCATCCGCATCGAGGAAGCCCAAGGTCGCGGCGATGCCGTCCTGCTCCTGCATCAAAAGCTTGTCGACGACCCGACGGCCAGCGCTGCCGGTGCGTCGGTGCAGCTCGCCCCGTACGTCCAGCAGCACCTCGTAGGACGCCCGGACAGACTCCCCCGGCACGTCAGCGACCTGAGCGATGGCGACGGCGTGCAGGGCGTGCACGTCTCGCAGTCCCCCGCGCGCCTCTTTGAGATCCGGTTCGAGCAAGAACGCCACCTCGCCGAAGGTGCGAGCGCGTTCCTCGACGAACTCACGAAGCTCAGGCAGGCGCTGGCCCGCACCTGCTCGCCACGACGCCCGGGTCACCGAGACCAGCTGCTGCGCAAGGGATGCGTCCCCGGCGACGAAGCGCGCATCGAGCAGCCCGAGGGCCGCTTTCAGGTCGTCGCGGGCCACCGAAGCGGCTTCGTTGACGGTCCGCACAGAGTGGTCGAGGCCGACCCCGGTGTCCCAGATGGGGTACCAGACGGCGTCGGCGACGGCCGCGATGTCGGGCCGGCTGTCGTGAACGAGGACCAGGTCCAGGTCGCTGCCGGGGGTGGGGTCCTGCCGGCCGAGGGCACCGACCGCGACGAGGGCCACCCCGGGGCCGGGGTCGCCGAGGAGGTCGGCCAGCCACCCGTCGTACAGGGCTGTGAGGGCGGCACGAAGGGGAGCGCCGGTCAGGTCGGTGCGGGCAAGCAGCGCCTCACGCTCGGCCTTCAGGGGGTGCCTCCAGGCTGCGCCGGGCGTGCGGCTCTCAACCGATCCGTCCCATCGTGCGACCTGAGCTCAGGTCGTAAGCAGACTCGGCGTGCAGGGCCTGGTCGAGCCCGGTCGACTCGTCCTCCTGCGACACCCGCAGAGGCAGCACCAGGTTGATCGCCTTAGCGAGCAGGAACGTGACGCCGAAGGCCCAGGCGCCTGTCACCAGCACCGCCACCGCCTGCCGACCGAGCAGCCACAGCCCACCGCCGTAGAACAGGCCCTCGTGGCCGACCGCGGCGTTCACAGCCGACGTCGCGGCGAGACCGACGGCCAGCGTTCCGAGGATGCCTCCGACGAGGTGCACGCCGACGACGTCGAGGGAGTCGTCGTAACCCAGGCGGTACTTCAGCTGGACGGCCAGCAGGCAGACGGCTCCGGCGACCGCTCCGAGCAGCAGGGCGGGAAGCGGTTCGAGGAAGCCGCACGCGGGGGTGATGGCGACCAGACCGGCAATGGCACCGGACGCACCCCCGAGGGTGGTGGCGGACCCGGTCCGCCAGCGCTCGACAGCGAGCCAGGAGAGCATCCCTCCGACCCCCGCCAGGTGGGTGGCGACGAGCGCGCTGACTGCAAGCCCATTTGCCGCAAGAGCCGATCCCGCGTTGAAGCCGAACCACCCGAACCAGAGCAGTCCCGCCCCGAGCAGCGTGAGCGGGAGCGAGTGCGGTGGCATCGCCTCGCGTGGCCAGCCGGTCCGCTTCCCGACGACCAGGGCAAGCGCGAGGCCTGAGGCGCCAGCGTTGATCTCGACCACCGTGCCTCCTGCGAAGTCGAGGACGCCGAAGCCCGCGAGGAACCCCTGCGGGCTGAACACCCAGTGCGCGATCGGCGCGTAGACGATGACGGCCCACAGCCCGACGAAGACCAGGAAGGGAGCGAACGCCATCCGGTCCGCAACGGCTCCCGCGATGAGCGCTGCGGTGACGATGGCGAACATCAGCTGGAACGCCATGAACAGCAGCGGTGGGATCGTGAGAGTCAACCCGGGTACCGGCTCGCTGGTGTGCTCGAGACCGGTGAACCGGAAGCCGCCGAGGAACCCGTTGCCGTCACCGAAGGCGAGGGTGTAGCCCACGATGACCCAGCTGACGCTGACCACGGCGATGCACACGTAGTTCTGCATGAGCATCGCCAGGACGTTCTTGGCCCGCACCATGCCGCCGTAGAAGAAGGCCAGTCCCGGTGTCATGAGCAGCACCAGGGCCGTGCAGGTCAGCAGCCAGGCGGTGTCGCCGGAGTCGAGGGTCACAGCCCCGGAGGCTAACGAAGCGCCTCCGGGGCTGAACGCGCTGGCTACAACGCCTCGGGACCGCGCTCGCCGGTACGGACTCGGACGACCTCGTCGACCGGCACCGTCCAGACCTTGCCGTCACCGATGGAGCCCGTGCTGGCGGCAGCCACGATCGCGTCCACCACCTGAGCTGCGTCGGCATCGTCGACGAGGACCTCGATGCGTACCTTCGGCACGAAGTCGACGGTGTACTCCGCGCCGCGGTAGACCTCGGTGTGCCCGCGCTGCCGGCCGAAGCCCTGCACCTCGCTGACCGTCATGCCCTGTACGCCGACTGCTTCCAGGGCGGTCTTGACGTCGTCGAGCTTGAACGGCTTGACGATCGCTGTCACCAACCTCACTAGAGGGCCTCCACTCCGCGTTCGCCGGTCCGGACCCGGACGACGTCGTCGACCGGAACGCTCCACACCTTGCCATCGCCGATCGAGCCGGTGCTCGCCGCCTTGACGATGACGTCCACGACGTCACCGGCGTCGGCGTCGTCGACCAGGACCTCGACCCTCACCTTGGGCACGAAGGTCACGGTGTACTCGGCGCCGCGGTAGACCTCGGTGTGCCCGCGCTGCCGGCCGTGCCCCTGCACCTCGCTAACCGTCATGCCCTGCACGCCGAACACCTCGAGGGCGGTCTTGACGTCGTCGAGCTTGAACGGCTTGACGACCGCTGTCACCAACCTCACGTGACCACCCGCTGAGCGCTGGAGCCCGCAAAGGCCGGGGAGATGGAAGACCCGGTGGACACCCCGAGCTCGTAGCCCGACTCGGCGTGCTCCCCCTGGTCGATGCCGACGATCTCAGACTCCTCCGTCACCCGAAGGCCGATGGTGGCCTTGAGCAGCAAGGCGATGATCGTGGTGACGATGAAGGAGTAGGCCAGGACCGCAAAGGCGGCTGTCGCCTGCTTGCCGAGCAGCGTCGCGCTGCCGCCGTCGATCAGTGACTCGTAGCCGGCCGCGAAGTCCTTGTCCGCGACGACGCCGATCATCAGCGTGCCGATCAGGCCACCGACCAGGTGGACGCCCACGACGTCGAGCGCGTCGTCGTACCCGATCTTGGTCTTGAGGCTGATGGCGAGGCAGCAGCCGACACCGGCCACGAGACCGATGACGATGGCCCCGATCGGGTTGACCGCACCGCAGGCGGGCGTGATGGCGACCAGCCCGGCCACCGCTCCGGAGGCCGCGCCCAGGGTCGTGTAGTGGCCGTCGCGGAGTCGCTCCGTGAGGATCCACGCGACCAGGGCAGCAGCAGCGGCGACGTTGGTGTTGATGAAGGCGAGCGAGGCGAGGCCGTTGGCCGCCAAGGCTGAGCCCGCGTTGAACCCGAACCAGCCGAACCACAGCAGCCCGGACCCGATCATCACGAGCGGCAGGTTGTGGGGACGCATCGCCTCCTTGCCGAAGCCCTTGCGCTTGCCCAGCACCAGGATGAGTGCGAGCGCAGCGGCTCCGGCGTTGATGTGCACCGCCGTACCACCGGCAAAGTCGAGAGCTCCGAGGCGGTTGACGATCCAGCCACCGGAGTCCTTGACGAACAGGCTGGCGGCACCGGCACCGACCTCGCCGGTCACCGCGCCGTCGTCGCCCGTCGGAGCGACAACACCGAAGGCGAAGACCCAGTGGGCAACCGGGAAGTAGACGACGGTCACCCAGATCGTCACGAAGGCCAACCAGGCGCTGAACTTCATGCGGTCGGCGACGGCGCCGCTGACCAGCGCCACCGTGATGACCGCGAACATCACCTGGAAAGCCGCGAACGTCAGGTCCGGCAGCCCGAAGGTGTTGCTGATGCTGGTCTCGGCGGCGTTGTCGACGAACAGGTTCTTCGTCAGGTCATCAAGTCCGATGAGCCCGGAGGTGAACCCGTAGAGGCCGTCCTTGCTCGCCCCGAAGGTCACCGCGTAGCCGTAGACGACCCACAGCACGCTGACGATGCCCAGCGCGCTGAAACTCATCATGAGCATGTTGAGAACGCTCTTGCTGCGGCACATGCCGCCGTAGAAGAAGGCCAGACCTGGGGTCATCAGCAAGACCAAGGCGGCACTCGCCAGGATCCAGGCGGTGCTCGCCTGGTTGACGACTGTGACGGTTTCCATGCTTCTCCTCATCGGACCGGGGCAACTGACGATGAGACTCGCGGGACGCTGTTCCGCAGTGGTGTCCGACGTGTTTCCAACCGATCACACCTCGCCGCGTTGTGTTTCACGCACGTGACGCCTGAGCCTGGGATGGCATCCTCCAGCGATGAGCAGATGGCTGGAGGAGACGGGCGGGACGAGCGGCGCCGCCTACGAAGCACGCTTCGCTGAGCTCGCCGCGACCGGCGCTGACCTGCACGGCGAGGCGTCGTTCGTGGATGCGCTGATCGGGCCGGGATCGACGGTTCTCGACGCCGGGTGCGGCACGGGCCGGGTCGCGATCGAGCTGGCCCGCCGCGGGCATGTGGTCGCCGGAGTCGACAGCGACGCGTCGATGCTCGACGTGGCTCAGCGGTCTACGAAAGTGGCCTGGTCCCTTGCCGACCTTGCTGCTCTCGACCTACCGGAGCGCTTCGACGTGGTGGTCGCCGCGGGCAATGTGATGGTGTTCCTCGCTCCCGGCTCCGAGCCCGACGTCGTACGCCGGCTGGCCGGCCACCTCCGGCCTGGCGGCCTGCTCGTCTGCGGGTGGCGGACCGACCGGCTCGACGTGGCCCGCTACGACGAGTGGGCGATGGCCGCGGGTCTCGTGCCGGTTGCCCGGTACGCCACGTGGGCGGGTGCGGCGTGGCATGAGGGCGCCGAGTGGTGCACAGCGGTGGACCGCGCCGGGTGACAGCGGTGGACCGGTCAGCGGCGGCAGGAGCCTGACGGGTCGAGGTGGTCGACGACGGCTCGGCAGATCCGTTCGAGCTGCCCGACCTGCTCAGGGGTGAGCGCGTCGAACAGGCTGCTTCGCACGGCGTCGACGTGCCCGGGCGCCTGCTCGGCGAGCACGGCGAATCCCACGTCGGTGAGGGTGGCCAGGGTGCTGCGCCGGTCGGCGGGGCTGGCCTGGCGGGTGACCCAGCCACGGGCCTCGAGTTTGCCGATCGCGTGCGAGAGCCGGCTCGGGCTGGCGTTAACGACGGTGGCCAGGTCGCTCATCCGCAGGGTGCGACCTGGGGCCTGACTGAGCTGGGCCAGGATCGCGTAGTAGGCGTGCGGAAAGCCGGCGTCGCGCTGCAGCTGCGCATCCAGCGATCCCATGAGCAGCTCGGTGGCGCCGAGCCAGGCGAGCCAGGCCCGCTGCTCGTCGGCGCTCAGCCATCGGGTCATGCCGGTGAGCGTTGCACCTGGAACGGGGTGAGCGGTGGAGGTCGCCGTCGTTGCCGTTGTTCAACCCCCTCTTGGAACTGTCACTCTTTCGCGCGGAGCAACCGAAGCCCGAGCGCGTCGAGGCTGCCCGTGCTGTTGGCCAGCAGCGCGACGACCTTCCCCGTCGTGGGGTCCACCGCTCCGAACGACACTGATCCGTTGACCGCCCCGTTGTGCCAGAGCACCTGCTCCGAGTCCTTCGCGAACGGGATCCCGATGTGCCAGCCCAGCCCGATCCCCCCGCCGCGCGCATCCCCACGACGGGTCGTCGCGACGACCAGGGCTGCGGCGAGCGGCTCGGGCGCCTCTCCCAGCGCAGCCCGCAGCCACCGCGAGAGATCCAGGACCGACCCGCGCAGCACGCCGCAGCCGGCGACACCGTCGCCGAAGTGCCAGACGGGCACGGCACGTCCCTTGATGTTGTGAGGAACGGCAAGCCCGGGCGGATCGTCGACGGTCAGTGTCGGGAGCCCCAGGGGCCGGGCGACGAGGTCCTGCACCAGCTCGCCGTACGAGGTGCCGGCGGCCTTGGCGAGGGCGAGGCCGAGCAGGCCGAAGCCGTGGTTGGAGTACAGGTACCGGCGCCGACGGAGTCGCGTGCGGGTCAGAGCAGCGAGGACCGTCGGCTCGTCCTCGCCGGCATAGGGGTCACCCCTGTCGGGTGAGCGCCGGACCGCCCGGGCCACACCCGGCACCAGGCGGGGTAGCCCCGAGCGGTGGGTGGCGAGGGCCTCAAGGGTCATGTCGGGAGCGCCGGGGACGAGCTCGGACAGCGGCTGGTCCAGGCGGACGACCTTCTGACCAGCGAGTTGAGCCAGCATCGTGCCCGTGACGGTCTTGGTGATCGACCCCCAGGCGAAGGGCGTCTGCGCGGTGACGTCCTCTACACCGGCCCGGCCATGGACCTCGACCTTGTCGCCGACGACAGCAGCAAGGCCGACCCGGACGGACTTCTCGATGTCGGCGCTCAGAGCGCTGCCTCGTCCCCCAGGAGAGCGTCGACGAACGCCTCCGGCTCGAACGGCGCCAGGTCATCAGGTCCCTCACCGAGCCCGATCAGCTTGACCGGGATGCCGAGCTCGCGCTGCACGGCGATGACGATGCCGCCCTTGGCGGTGCCGTCGAGCTTGGTGAGCACGATGCCGGTGACGGTCACGGCCTCGGTGAACACGCGCGCCTGGACCACGCCGTTCTGGCCGGTGGTCGCGTCGAGGACCAGCAGCGTCTCGTCGACCGGCCCGTGCTTCTCCACGACCCGCTTGACCTTGCCGAGCTCGTCCATGAGTCCGGTCTTGGTGTGCAGCCGGCCCGCGGTGTCGATGAGCACGGTGTCCACGCCGTCGGCCTTGCCCTTCGCGACCGCCTCGAAGGCGACGCTCGCCGGGTCGCCGCCCTCGGGGCCGCGCACGGTGGAGGCGCCGACCCGGTCGCCCCAGGTCTGCAGCTGGTCGGCCGCGGCGGCGCGGAAGGTGTCCGCGGCGCCCATCACGACCGAGCGTCCGTCGGCGACCAGGACGCGGGCGAGCTTGCCGCAGGTCGTCGTCTTGCCGGTGCCGTTGACGCCGACGACCAGCACGACCGCGGGGGTGCCGTCCTCGTGGGGCAGCGTGCGCAGGGTGCGGTCGGCGTCGGCGCCGATGGCGCGTACGAGCTCCTCGCGCAGCAGCGGCCGCAGCTCGCTGACGCTCCGGACGCTCTCCACCCGCACGCGGGTGCGCAGCCGGGTGACCAGCTCGGTGGTGGCCGCGACGCCCATGTCGGCGCCGAGCAGCGTGTCCTCCACCTCCTCCCAGGTGTCCTCGTCCAGGACGTCGCGGGACAGCAGCGCGAACAGCCCGCGCCCGAGGGTGGTCTGGGAACGCGACAGCCGGGAGCGCAGCCGGTGCAGGCGCCCGGCGCTGGGGTCGGGGGTCTCCAGGACCGGCCCGACGACCTCGACGTCCGAGGACAGCAGCGGCGCGTCGACGACCTCGACGCGGCGCTTCGGGGTGTCCCGCGGGACCTCCGCGTCGTCGCCGGTGCCGGGCCGGTAGTCGACGCCCGGCCTCGGCGCCGGCGCCAGGCTGCGACGCCCGCCCCGCTGGCTGACGAAGGCGACCACCGCGACGACGGTGAGGACGAGGACGGCGGCGAGCAGGCCGAGGAGTTCCACCACGTCGACAGGTCTACCAGCGTGGTCACAGGTCCGCTTCCCGCGAGCTGTGGTCGCTCGGCAGCTCATCTGCGGCCAGGAACCGACCATCCGCCGCGGGAAGCGGAGCAGGCGCGACCCCGGCAGGGCTCAGGAGAGCTCCCGCTCGCAGGGTCTAGGCGAGCTCCCGCTCCCGCAGCCGCTGGCTGACCACGGCCGAGATGCCGTCGCCGCGCATCGTCACGCCGTACAGCGCGTCGGCGATCTCCATCGTGCGCTTCTGGTGGGTGATGACGATGAGCTGGCTGCTCTCCCTCAGTCCCTGGAGCAGCTCGAGCAGGCGGCCGAGGTTGCGGTCGTCGAGCGCGGCCTCGACCTCGTCCATCACGTAGAACGGCGAGGGCCGGGCCCGGAACAGCGCGACCAGGAACGCGATGGCGGTCAGCGAGCGCTCGCCGCCGGACAGCAGCGACAGCCGCGAGACCTTCTTGCCGGCCGGCCGCGCCAGCACCTCGATGCCGGTCGCGAGCAGGTCGTCGGGGTCGGTGAGCACGAGCTTGCCCTCGCCGCCCGGGAACAGCGTCGCGAACACGTGCACGAACTCGCGGGCGGTGTCCTCGAACGCGCTCGCGAAGACCTCGTGGATGCGGGTGTCGACGTCGCGGACGATGTCGAGCAGGTCGCGGCGGGTCGCCTTGAGGTCCTCGAGCTGGGTCGTGAGGAACGTCGAGCGCTCCTCGAGCGCGGCGTACTCCTCCAGCGCGAGCGGGTTGACCTTGCCGAGCAGGGCGAGGGCCCGGTCGGCGGCGGCGGCGCGCTTCTCCTGCGCGCGCCGGTCGTACGGGACCGGCTCGGCCTCCGCGTCGACCGTCCCGTCCTCGAGCACGGCCGGTACGAGCACCTCAGGGCCGTAGTCCGTGGCCAGCTGCCCGAGCGGGACGCCCCACTCGGCGACGGCGCGCTCCTCGAGCTGCTCGATGCGCAGGCGCTGCTCGGCCCGGGCGACCTCGTCGCGGTGCACCACGTCGGTGAGCCGCTCCAGCTCGGTGGACAGCTCTCGGGTCCGGGCGCGCAGGGCCAGCAGCTCGCCCTCGGTGACGGTGCGGGCCGCCGCGGCGGTCTCCCGCTCGACGGCGGCGGTCGCGAGCGACACGGCGATCCGGGTGAGGGCCTCGGTAGCGCCGCGCACGACCTCGGCGGCGACGACGGCGCCGCGGGCCCGGCGGGCGCGGACGGCGACGAGCCGCTCCCGGGCGGCCCGCTCCTGACGGGCACTGCGCTCCAGCGCCTCGGCCCGACCGGCCAGCGCGCGGGCGCGCTCCTCACCGGTGCGGACGGCGAGGCGGGCCTCCATCTCGGCCGCGCGCGCCTCGGCGGCGGACTGCGCGAGCCGGTCGCGCAGCTCGGTGGACGGCTCCTGCTCGGACGGCGCGGCCTCGGCGGCGGCCAGCCGCTCCTCCAGCTCGGCCAGCCCGGACAGGTCCTTGTCGCGGGCCTCCTCGGCGCGGACACGGGCCTGCTGCAGGCGGCCGGCCTCGGCCTCGGCGGACCGGGAGGCCGAGGCCAGCAGGCCGAGCTGCTCGGCCAGGGCGGCCATCGCCGCGTCACTGGAGTGCAGAGCGATCAGCGCCGCCTCGACGTCGACGCCGGCGTGCTCGACCTCGGCGCGGGCGGCCTGCACCTCGAAGCGCAGCCGCTCCTGCGTCCGCTGCGCCTCGTCGTGGGCGGCGGCGGCCTCGTCGACCGCGGCCTGCACCTCGAGCAGCGACGGCGCCGAGGCAGAGCCACCCACGGCCCAGTCGGCGCCCAGCAGGTCGCCCTCGGCGGTGACGGCGCGCACCCCGGGCTCGCGCTCGACCAGCGCGGCGGCCTCGTGGAGGGAGCTCACGACGGCGACCCGGCGCAGCGCGCGGGTCAGGGCAGGGCGCAGCGCGTCCGGTGACTCGACGAGGTCGATCGCCCAGCGGCAGCCGTCCGGAAGGGTCGGCAGTCCCTCATGCCGCGCACCGTCCTGCTCGTAGGTGGCGCCGCCCACGAGCAGTCCGGCCCGCCCGGCGTCGTCGGTCTTCAGGCGCGTCAGGGCTGCGGCGGCGTCCGCGGGGGACGCGACGGCGACGGCGTCGGCGACGGCGCCGAGGGCAGCGGCCACGGCGTGCTCGGTGCCCGGTTGCACGCTGACCAGGGCGGCGACGGTGCCGAGGACGCCAGGGAGGTCGGCGGCGAGCAGGGCGCCGGAGCCGTCCTTGCGCGCGAGCGACAGCGACAGGGCGTCGCGGCGGGCGGCCCAGGTGCTGCGGTCGCGCTCGGCCTCGCGCTCCTGCGCCTGCAGGACGGTGAGCCGTTCCTGCGCCTGCGCCAGGGCTGCCGCGGCGCCCTCGTGGCGCTCGTCGAGGTCCTCCTCGCCCGCGTCCAGCCCGCCGGCCTCGGCCTGCCGGGCGTCGAGCTCGGCCTGCGCCCGCTCGACGCGGGAGTGCGCGTCGTCCAGGGCCCCGGCGAGGCGACCGAGCTCGGCCTCGGCCGCCTGCGCCCGGGAGCGCAGCGCGCCGACCTGACCGGTCAGCCGTGCCAGCCCCTCGCGGCGGTCGGCGACCGCGCGCCGGGCGGCGACCAGGGCCTTGTCCTCGGCGGTCAGCGCGGCCTCGGCGTCGGTGCGGCGCGTGACGGCGTCCTTCAGCCGCTCGGAGTCGGCGGCCAGTTGACCGGCCAGGGCCGCCTCCTGGTCGCGGACGCCAGCGGCCTCGCGCTCGACCTGCTCGGGGTCGCGGCCCGGCCGGGCCTCCTCGGGCAGGGCGGCCGTGAGATGACGGTGTCGCTCGGAGGCGAGCGTCGCCGTGCCCCGCAGGCGCTCCTCGAGCGCGGACAGGCGGTACCACGTCTCCTGCGCGCGGTTCAGCGCCGGCGCCTGGGCCGCGGCGGCCTGCTCGAGCTCGGCCTCCCGAGCCTGCACCTGGATCAGCTCGGCCTCGACCAGCGCGCGGCGCTCGCGCACGGCCGTCTCGTCGCGCACCTCGGCGTCCACCGTCGACCGCAAGGTGACCAGGTCGTCGGCGAGCAGCCGGAGGCGGGCGTCGCGCAGGTCGGCCTGCACCTGCGCGGCGCGGCGCGCGACCTCCGCCTGGCGGCCGAGCGGCTTGAGCTGGCGGCGGAGCTCGCCGGTGAGGTCCTGCAGACGGGCGAGGTTGGCCGACATCGCGTCGAGCTTGCGGAGCGCCTTCTCCTTGCGCTTCCTGTGCTTGAGGACCCCGGCGGCCTCCTCGATGAAGCCCCGGCGGTCCTCCGGCCGGGCCTGCAGCACCGCGTCGAGCTGCCCCTGGCCGACCACGACGTGCAGCTCACGACCGATGCCGCTGTCGCTCATCAGCTCCTGGACGTCGACCAGCCGGCACTTGCTGCCGTTGATGGCGTACTCCGACGCCCCGTCCCGGAACATCAGCCGGGTGATGCTGACCTCGGCGTACTCGATCGGCAGCAGGCCGTCGTGGTTGTCGATCGTGAGCGTGACCTCGGCGCGGCCGAGCGGCGGGCGGCCGGGCGTGCCGGCGAAGATGACGTCCTCCATCTTGCCGCCGCGCAGCGCCTTGGCGCCCTGCTCGCCGAGCACCCAGGCGATGGCGTCGACGACGTTGCTCTTGCCCGAGCCGTTGGGGCCCACCACGCAGGTGATGCCCGGCTCGAAGCGCAGGGTCGTCGGCGACGCGAAGGACTTGAAGCCCTTCAGCGTCAGGCTCTTGAGGTGCACAGGTCGCTCTCGGACGGGGCCTTGGGGCCGTGACCGGGGAAGTGGCCACCGCGAGACTAGCGGCGCGGACAGCACGAAGGGCGCCTCCCGTGCGGGAAGCGCCCCAGTGGCGTGTCAGGCTGTCGGAGCCGGCGGTCTAGGTGAGCGCGGGCTGCTCGTCGAACGCCAGCATGCTGATGTCGTCGTCGACGGTCACCGACGCCATGAGCGCGTCGTTGGTCGCCTGCACGCGGGCCAGCTCGTTCTCGAGGTCCGTCACCCGCGAGCGCAGGCGGCGCACCTCGTCCACGAGCCGGAGGTCGCTCCCGATGCCTACATGACCGAACAGGGCCTTGGCCATGACTGTGATCCTCCGTGACACATGCGGACTGCTGAGGTCGTCGGCTCCCTCGGCAGAAGGCCAGAGGGGCGGTGGGCACAGTCTGCCGCAGACGGCCAACCCGGTCAAGGATCGCGTCACGATCGGGTCACGGGGGACTACCTCTCGTTGAACCCGTCGTCCTCACCCCGCGCAGCCCCGATCCGCTCCGCCACGAAGTCCACACGTCCAGGCGCAGACGGCCCCTGCAGCAGCGCCACGAGCGCCCGCAGCGCCCCCTCCGGCCCCTCCGCGACGACCTGCACCCGGCCGTCCTCGAGGTTGGTGGCGCTCCCCCGCAGGCCCAGCTCGAGGGCCCGCGCACGCGTCCACCAGCGGAAGCCGACGCCCTGGACGCGTCCCTTGACGAACGCGGTCAGCCGCACGTCGCCCGCACGCGTGCCGCCCACTCCCCCGGGGGTAGTCGTCATGGCAGAGCCCTCCCGCCGACCCTGGAGCCGTCCGTGCGCCGTCGTACCGCCGTCCCTGCCCTCGTCCTCGCGCTCGGCCTGGCCGCCACCGCCTGCACCGACCAGCCGGAGGCAGCCAACGACAACGGCCCGCAGCCGCAGCCGGTGGTGTCTGAGCTCCAGACCCGGACGCCGGTGCCGGACCCGAGCGCCCCGCTCACGGTGCCGTCGCCCTAGCCCGAGGGCGCGGCTGGCACCGCGGGCAGCTGAACGACGAGCGGTTCATGAAGCTCTCCCGGCGCACCGGTGCGCCGCAACGCGGACACGGCTCGCCCTCGCGCCCGTAGGCGTTCAGCGAGCGCTCGAACAGGCCGCTGACGCCCTCGGTCGAGACGTACAGCGCGTCGAAGCTCGTCCCGCCCTGGGCGATGGCCTCCCGCAGCACGTCGCGGGCGTGGCCCAGCAGGCGGCGTACGGCCGGCCCCGTCAGCGCGTCCGTCGGCCGCGCGCCGTGCAGCTGGGAGCGCCAGAGCGTCTCGTCGGCGTAGATGTTGCCGAGACCGCTGACCAGCGTCTGGTCGAGCAGCGCCCGCTTGACCTCCGTACGCCGCCGGCGCAGCCCGGCCACGAAGGCGTCGTCGTCGAAGTCGAGGTCGAGCGGGTCGCGCGCGATGTGCGCCAGCAGCGGCGGCACCGGATCCCCGTCGGGCACCACCAGCAGCCCGCCGAAGGTGCGCTGGTCGACGAAGCGCAGCTCGCGCTGCCCGTCGGCGAACCGCACCCGGACGTGGAGGTGCTTCTGCAGCGGGCTGTCGGCCGGGACGACGAGCAGCTGGCCGCTCATGCCGAGGTGGCCGGTCAGGGCCTCACCGCTGTCGAGCGGGAGCCAGAGGTACTTGCCGCGGCGCCGGGCGGCCACCAGCGTGCGACCGGTCAGCCGGCCGGCGAAGTCGGCGGCGCCCTCGGCGTGCCGGC
>JBKJQM010000189.1:0-3007 GCA_046594005.1 Mycobacteriales bacterium | reverse complement strand
GTTCAGCCGCTTCGGTCCTGACCCACCTGCGTGTCGCGCACCCCACGGCTCGGGCGCGGCTTACCGTCTGCGGTAGCTGGGCACGGTCCCGGCCCCGCTCCGACTGCTGGAGGCCTGCGTGAAGACCTTCGTCCTTGACACCTCAGTGCTGCTGTCCGACCCCGGAGCCATGGGGCGGTTCGCCGAGCACGAAGTGGTCCTGCCGCTGGTGGTGATCTCCGAGCTCGAGGGCAAGCGGGACCACCCCGAGCTGGGGTGGTTCGCCCGGCAGGCCCTGCGTCGGCTGGACGACCTGCGCATCGAGCACGGCCGGCTCGACCAGCCGATCCCGATGGCGCAGGGCACGCTGCGCGTCGAGCTCAACCACGTCGACACGTCCGTGCTGCCGGCCGGGGTGCGCGGCACCGACGGCGACAGCCGGATCCTCGCGGTGGCGGCCAACCTCGCCGCCGACGGGCTCGAGGTCGTGCTGGTCTCCAAGGACCTGCCGCTCCGCGTCAAGGCGGCCTCCATCGGCCTGATGGCGCAGGAGTACCGCGCCGAGCTGGCCGTGAACACCGGCTGGACCGGGATGACCGAGCTGGAGGTCAGCGGCACCGACCTCGACCTGCTGTACGCCGACGGCCGTCTCGACCTGGAGGAGGCGCGCGAGCTGCCGACGCACACCGGCCTGGTGCTGCTGTCCGAGCGGGGCAGCGGGCTGGGCCGCGTCGCGCCGGACAAGTCGGTCCGGCTGGTGCGCGGCGACCGGGACGCCTTCGGCGTGCACGGCCGGTCCGCCGAGCAGCGCGTCGCGATCGACCTGCTGCTCGACCCGGAGGTCGGCATCATCTCCCTCGGCGGCCGGGCAGGCACCGGCAAGAGCGCGCTCGCCCTGTGCGCCGGTCTGGAGTCGGTGCTGGAGCGCCGTGCGCACAAGAAGGTGATCGTCTTCCGACCCCTGTACGCCGTCGGCGGTCAGGACCTCGGCTACCTGCCCGGTGACTCCGCCGAGAAGATGGGCCCGTGGGCGCAGGCCGTCTTCGACACGCTCGGCGCACTCGTCGAGCCGACGGTGGTCGAGGAGGTCATGGCCCGCGGGCTGCTGGAAGTGCTTCCCCTGACGCACATCCGCGGCCGTTCGCTGCACGACGCATTCGTGATCGTCGACGAGGCGCAGTCCCTCGAGCGCGGCGTCCTGCTCACCGTCCTGTCCCGTCTCGGGGCCGGCTCTCGCGTCGTCCTCACCCACGACGTCGCCCAGCGCGACAACCTGCGCGTCGGGCGGCACGACGGCGTCGCGGCGGTCATCGAGGCGCTCAAGGGCCACCCGCTGTTCGCACACGTGACGCTGACCCGCTCCGAGCGCTCGCCCATCGCCGCGCTGGTCACCGAGATGCTGGAGGACCTGCCGCTCTAGCCGTCCGCGCGATCTTCGTCCTCATGCGGGCCCGGCGTGTCCGTCGCAACACGGCGGAGATCTCCAGCTCAGTCGAGCTCGGGCTGCCGGGCGCCGACGGGCAGTCCTCCCGGGGGCCGGCGCCGCCGGCCAGGACGATCACGAGAGTGCGGGGCAGGGCCATGACGATCCCGTGCCCGTCAGGACGACGCGGAAAAGACGTGCGCGAGGAATGCGGGACACCTCCGTTGTAGGGGGTGCAGGGCGGCGACGGGCCGCCTCGTCAGAAGGAGAGCCCCTTGATCAAGCGCATCGTCATCGCCGCCGCCGCTGTCGCCGCCCTCGGTGCCGCTGTCGGTCCGGCCTCGGCCGACCCGTCGGTCTGCCTGACGACGGACGTCACCGTCAACGGCACCGCGCTGCCGACCAACGGCACCAACTGCCTGCCGCCGGCCGCCGAGTAGTCGTCAGCCCCTGAGTGTCCGAGGGCCTGCGTCCCCTGCTGGGTGGGGACGCGGGCCCTCGGCATGTCCGGGTGGGTCAGCCCTGCGGCGGCCGCGTCATCGACAGCACGTCGAGCGCCTCGTCGAGCTGCGCCTCGGTGAGGTCGCCCTTGTCGACGTAGCCGCCCTCGAGGACGACCTGGCGGATCGTCTTCTTCTCCTTCAGCGACTGCTTGGCGACCTTCGCGGCGGCCTCGTAGCCGATGTACTTGTTGAGTGGCGTGACGATCGACGGCGAGGACTCGGCCAGCTCGCGGCAGCGCTGCTCATCCGCGACGATCCCGTCGATCGTGCGGTCGGCCAGCAGCCGCGAGATGTTCGTCAGCAAGCGGATCGACTCGAGCAGGTTGCGGGCCATCACCGGCAGCATGACGTTGAGCTCGAAGTTGCCCGAGGCGCCGGCGAAGGCGATGGCCGCGTCGTTGCCGATGACCTGCGCGGCGACCATGTGCGTCGCCTCGGGGATGACCGGGTTCACCTTGCCCGGCATGATCGACGAACCCGGCTGCAGGTCCGGCAGGGCGATCTCACCGAGCCCGGCGCGCGGGCCGGAGCCCATCCACCGGATGTCGTTGCAGATCTTGTGCAGGCCGACCGCGATGGTGCGCAGCTGGCCGGAGGTCTCCACCAGCGCGTCGCGGGCGCCCTGCGCCTCGAAGTGGTCGCGGGCCTCGGTCAGCGGCAGCCCCGTGGCGGAGGCGACCTCGGCGATGACAGCGGCGCTGAAGCCGGCCGGCGTGTTGATGCCGGTGCCGACAGCGGTGCCGCCCAGCGGCAGCTCGGCCAGGCGGGGGAGCGACGCCTGCAGGCGCTCGACGCCGTACCGCACCTGCGCGGCGTAGCCGCCGAACTCCTGGCCGAGGGTGACCGGGGTCGCGTCCATGAGGTGCGTACGGCCGGACTTCACGACCGTCGCCCACTCGTCGCGCTTGCGCTCCAGGGACGCCGCCAGGTGCTCGAGCGCCGGCACCAGGTCGTTCACCACCGCTGACGTCGCGGCGATGTGGATCGAGGACGGGAAGACGTCGTTGGAGGACTGCGAGGCGTTCACGTGGTCGTTCGGGTGCACCGCGCTGCCGTGCTTGTCGGTGGCGAGTGTCGCGAGGACCTCGTTGGTGTTCATGTT
>JBKJQM010000070.1:0-12285 GCA_046594005.1 Mycobacteriales bacterium | reverse complement strand
CGCACGGTCTTCTCCTCGATCGGTCGGGCAGGGTCAGCGGGGGAGCGGTACGGGAGCCGGCGCGGGTGCGTCGGCGGACAGGTAGGCGTCCACCACGAGGTCGCGGACCTCGTCGGGCGTGCCGGTGGCGCGCACGCGGCCACCGGTGAGCACGACAGCGAGGTCGGCCACCTCGAGGGCCGTGCGGGCGAACTGCTCGACCAGCAGCACCGGCGTGCCGCCGGCGGCGATCGTGCGCACGAGGTCGAACACCTCCGCGACGACGACCGGCGCGAGGCCCATGGAGATCTCGTCGAGCAGCAGCACGTCGGGGCCGGTGGTCAGCGCACGGCTCATCGCCAGCATCTGCTGCTCGCCGCCCGACAGCGTCCCCGCCAGCTGCCGGCGCCGCTCCGCGAGGCGGGGGAACCGCGCGAAGGCGGCCTGCTCCACCTCGGCGCGCGTGGCGCCGGGGCGGTGCGTCCACATGCGCAGGTTCTCGGCGACGGTGAGGTTCGGGAAGACGCCGCGTCCCTCCGGCACGCTGCACAGGCCGGCGCGGGCCAGCCGCTCGGTGCTGCAACCGGTGATCGGGCTGCCGTGGAGCAGGACCGAGCCCGAGGTCAGGGGCGTACGGCCGCTGACGACGCGCAACAGCGTGCTCTTGCCGGCGCCGTTCGGCCCCAGCAGAGCGACCACGCCGCGCGGCGGGACGACGAGGTCGACGCCGTGCAGGACCTGCACCCGGCCGTACCCGGCCCGCACAGCCCTGAGCTCCAGCGCGGGCACCGCGCCGGACCCGCCGTCGGAGGCGGGGCGCGGTACGGGCACGGCGGTCACCTCGTGGCCAGGGGGAGGTCGGCGGGAGCGGGCGAGGAGGCCTCGGCGCCGAGGTACGCCGCCTGGACGTCGGGGTCGGCCTGCACCTGCGCCGGCGTGCCCTGGGCGAGCAGGCGGCCGAAGTCGAGGACGTACAGGTGCGCGCACACCCGCATGACCAGGTCGACGTCGTGCTCCACGAGCAGGACCGCCGTCCCCTCGCGGGCGACGTCGACGAGCAGGTCCCCGAGGGCGTGCGTCTCTGCCTCGTCGAGCCCGGAGCCGGGCTCGTCGAGCAGCAGCAGCGAGGGCGAGGTCGCGAGCGCGCGGGCCAGCTCGAGCAGCCGGGCCTGGCCGGTGGGCAGCTCGCCGGCGGGGCGCGCGGCCAGGTGGAGCAGGCCGGTGCGCTCCAGCAGCGCGTCGGCGGTGGCACCCGGACGCGGACCGCCGGCGCGGAGGGAGAAGCCGCGGGCGACCTCGGCGGCGAGCAGGACGTTCTCGCGGACCGTCAGCGAGCCGAAGACCTCCAGGCGCTGGAACGTGCGGCCGAGGCCGAGCTTCGCGCGCTTCTGCGGGCCGCGGCGGGTGACGTCGCGGTCGCCGAGGCGGATGCGGCCGGAGACCGGGCGCTGCAGCCCGGTGACGACGTTGAACAGCGTCGTCTTGCCGGCGCCGTTCGGCCCGATCAGGCCGGTGACCCGGCCGGCCGGGGCCTCGAGCGTGACGCCGGACAGCGCCGCGATGCCGCCGAAGCGGACGGTGACGTCATCGACCTGCAGCACCGGCGAGCACCTCCTCGTGGGCGGCGGCGGGGGAGTCGTCTGCCGGGGCCGCGGGGTCGGTGCGGCGCCGCGAGCGGCGGACCTGGTCGAGGAAGCCGCCGACCACGCCGTTCTGCTGCGAGCCGATGCCGATCGCGCCGAGACCGACGAGCAGCGGGACGGCGTTCTCGAGGCCGCCGAAGGAGTCCTGCAGCAGCGGCCCGAGCTCGAGGAACAGCCCGGCCAGCAGGACGCCGGTGACCGTCTTGATGCCCCAGATCACCGCGAGCAGCAGCAGCGTCAGCGACAGTACGAGCCCGAAGTCGGTGTTGCCGATGGCGCCCTGCTGACCGCCGAGCAGCGCGCCGCCGAGCCCGGCCAGCCCGGCCGACAGGGCGAAGATGCCGAGCTTGGTGGCGCGCAGCCCCATGCCGAGGGTGGCGCAGCCGGTGGGGCTGTCGCCCATGGCGACGAGGCGGCGGCCCAGGGTGGAGCGGCGCAGCGCGAGCACCGCGCAGCCGCAGGCGGCGAAGACCACGCACAGCGCCACGAGGTAGGCCCGGTCGTCGCCGAGCGGGATGCCCACGTCGGGCCGGGGGACCCGCAGGGACAGCGAGTCGCTCATCACCGACGGGTTGCTGAAGAACGCGCTCTCCATCGCGTACGCGAAGGCGAGCGTGGCGAGCGCCAGGTACAGCCCGCGCAGCCGCAGGGCGGGCAGGGCGATCAGCGCACCGGCCGCGGCGGGCACCAGGACCGCCAGCACCAGGGCGAGGACCGAGCCGGAGCCGCCGTCGGCGCGGGCCATGACCACCGCGCCGATGCCGGCGAAGCTCAGCTGGCACAGCGAGACCTGGCCGCCGTAGCCGGTCAGCGGCACGAGGCTCAGCAGCACCATCGCCACCCCCATGCCGTGGCTCAGCGTGTCGATGCGCGGGCCGGGCAGCGTCAGCGCGGCGACGCCGGCGACGACGAGGAACCCGGCGGAGGTGAGCAGCGACTCCCGGCCGCCGGCCACCCGGGGCGCGCGCAGCCGGGAGACCTGGCCGACCCGCAGCCGGGCCTGGGGGAGCAGCAGCAGCGCGACGAACAGGAAGACCATCGGGATGACCGGCTGCACCTGGCTGAGGAAGTCCAGCGTCAGGTAGCCGACGGCCAGCGCCTGGACCAGGCCGAGCAGAAGGCCGCCGAGGAACGTCAGCGGCAGGCTGGTGAGCCTGCCGACGACGGCCGCGGCGTACCCGTTGATGACCAGCAGCGTGAGGCTGACCGCGTCGAGCTGGACCTGCGAGGACAGCAGGACCCCGGCGAGGGCGGCGAGCGCGCAGCCCAGCCCCCAGCCGAGCATGCTGACCCGCGCCGGGGAGGCGCCCGTCAGCGCCGCGAGCTCGGGGTCGTCGACGACGGCGCGCATCGTGACGCCGGTGCGCGAGACGTGCAGGAACGCCCAGAGGCCGCCGGCGACCGACACCGCGGCGCCGACGATGACGAGCTGGTGCGCGGTCAGCACGACGCCCGCGACGGTGACCTGCGAGCCGAGGAAGAACGGCGCGACGCGGTGCGGCGTCGTCGGCTCCCACAGGGTGTTCGTGAGCCCGATGAGGAACAGCAGCAGGCCGACGGTGACGGTCAGCGTGACCTCGAGGGAGGCGCCCGCCATGCGGCGCAGCAGGAGGCGCTCGACCGCGACGCCGATGAGCGGGGCGACGACCAGGACCGTGAGCAGCAGCGCCACGACCGAGGGCAGGCCGCGCCGGACGTCGAGCTCCCAGTAGGCGAAGGCGGAGACCATGCCGATGGCGCCGTGCGCGAAGTTGAAGATGCCGGAGGTCGTGTACGTGACCACGAGCCCGCAGGCGGTCAGGGCGTAGATGCAGCCCATGACCAGACCGGCGACGCTCAGCGCCAGGAAGGTGTCCACGTGCCCCCGTCGGGTCCGAGGTCCATGCCGATGTCAAGGACCTGGCGGCCATTCTGTGACCTGCCTCACGCGCAGCGCGGCAAGACGCGGCAAGACCACCCGAACTGACTAGGGCTGGGTGCTCCGGCTCCTCAGCAGCAGGCCCGCGGCCACGACGACCGCGATTGCGGCGGCCACGGCGATGACCGGGCCGGGTGAGTGCGGGCGCACCGCGAGGACCAGCGCGGCCTCCACCCCGACCGCGGCCAGCACGACCCGGCCCGGCACGTGGTCCCGGGTGGCGATGGCCCGGTAGACCAGCAGCTGCACGACCGACAGCACCGCCCCCTGCACGACGAACAGCGGGGCGAGGTCGGCTACGGAGCCGTACTTCTCGCCGAAGGTCAGCTCCAGCACCGGGCGGGCCAGCAACAGCGCCCCGGCGAGCTCGACCAGTCCCAGGCCGCCGACGACCAGGACGGCCTGCCGCAGCAGGCGCCGGCCGGCCTCCGGGTCGGACAGCCGTGGGAAGACGACCACGACGACCGCCTGCGGTAGCCAGAACGCGGCCTTCGCGCAGACGGAGCCGGCGCTGTACTGCCCGGAGGCCTCGCCCGGCAGGACGTGCCGGGCGAGCAGCAGGTCGAGGTTCGCCAGCGCCAGCAGGGCGAACAGCCCACCAGCGGCGGCCAGCGCCTCGCGCACGGTCGGCAGGCCCTGCGGCAGGGCCCCGGGTGCGGTGCGGCCGACGAGGAGCAGCGCGATCAGGCCGGCCAGCAGCGAGCCGCCGGCGAGCGCGGCGAGCACCTCGGGCGGGCCGCCCCCGAGCGCGAGCGGGAGCAGGCCGAGCGCCTTGGCCGCCCCCTGCAGGCAGATGACGAGCGACAGCGCGGCGAAGCGCTCTGCCCCCTGCAGGACTCCCATCGCGGCCGAGAGCAGGGCGAGCGGCAGCAGCCCGGCGGCCACCCACAGCGGCCCGGCGACCCCGACGTGCAGGAAGGCCGCGACCAGCGGGGCCAGCACGGCGAACGCTGCTGCGACGACGGCTCCACCCGCGACCGAGCGCACCAGCAGCGCGCGCTCGCGGGCGCCGGGCCGCTCACCAGCTGGCCGACGGGCCACGGCGCGGGCGACGACGGCCTGCAGGGCCAGTGCGGGGACGGACGCCACCAGCAGCGCACCGAGCAGCGCGGTCAGCTCGCCGTACGCGTCCTGGTCCAGCGAGCGCGACGCCACGACGGCCAGCAGGTAGCCGAGCGCGTTGACCAGCGTGAGCGCCGGCGCGACCAGGCCGCCGCCCCGGGCGAGCGAGCGGCGCCCGTCCGCGGTGCCCGGGTCGACGAGGGCGGGCGAGTCTGCCGAGCTCGGCACGAGGACCACTGCGGGCGGGTGCTCGCCGCGCTGGTCCACCTCCCGAGCGTGGCACAGGAGGCCTGTGGCCTAGCGTCCCCGGGGTGCTGCCGCTGCGGACCAGGTCGCGGCTGGGGCTGCTCGCCGGTGGCGTCCTCTCGCTGGCCCTGCTGGCCCCGTTGCTGGGCCCGGGCCTGGTGCTCGTCCGCGACATGGTGTTCGTGCCGCGGCTGCCGCTGACCGCCGAGCTGCTCGGGTTGGACGGCGTCCCGCGGGCCGTCCCCAGCGACCTGCTCGTCGCCCTCGGCAGCCGGGTCCTGCCGGGCGGCTGGCTCCAGGACGTGGTCCTGCTGGCCACGGTCGTGGGCGGCGCCTGGGGAGCGGCCCGGCTGGCCCCGACCGCCGGCGCCGCGGGCGCGCTGACGGCGGCGACGGCGTACGGCTGGTCGGCGTACCTGCACGAGCGGCTGCTGCTCGGGCAGTGGGCGCTGCTCGTCGGCTGGGCGGTCCTGCCGTGGGCGGCCTGGGCCGCGCTGGACTGGCGGCGCGGCGGCTCGTGGCACCGGCCGGTGCTGTGCCTCGCGGTGGCTGCCTGCGGCGGGGCGTCCGCGGGGCTGCTGGTCGCCCTCGTGGTCGTCGTGTGCGGCAAGCCGCTCCCGGCGATCGGCGCGACCGCGGTGCTGGCCCTGCCGTGGGTGGTCCCGGCGCTGCTGGCCGACGGCCTTGCGGCGGGCGATCCGGCAGGCGTGGCGGCCTTCGCGAGCCGGTCGGACACGCCGTTCGGGCTGCTGGTCAGCCTGCTCACCGGGGGCGGTGTCTGGGCGCCCGCCGCGGTGCCCCCCGGGCGCGCGGCGGGCTCGGTCGCCGCCCTGCTCGTGCTGCTGCTCGCCGCGGTCGGCCTGCGCCGGCTGCGCACCCGTCTCGGCGACCGGCTGCTGGTCGCCGCGGCGACCGGCCTGCTGCTCGCGCTGCTCGGCAGCCTGCCGCTGCTGTCCGACGCCCTGCGGTGGGCCGTCGAGCACGTCCCCGCGACGGGCCTGCTGCGCGACGGCCAGAAGTGGGTCGCGCCGGTGGTGCTGCTCGTGGCGGCCGCGGCGGCGACCGGTGTCGAGGCCGTCCAGGAGCGGTTGCCCGGTCGCGTCCGCGCGGCCGCGGGGCTCCTGGCGGTGCTCGCACCGCTGGCCGCCCTGCCGGGTGGGGCCTGGGGGGAGAGCGGCCGGCTGCAGACCAGCCGGCTGCCCACGGACTGGACCACCGTGACCGCGCGCGCGACGCAGGGGCCGGTCCTGGTGCTGCCGTGGACGCTGTACCGCGCGTTCCCGTGGACGGGCGACCGCACCGTCCTCGACCCGGCGCCGCGGCTGCTGGTGCCGCGGGCGGTCGTCGACGACGACCTGCCCCTGTCGACCGGCGAGGTGCAGGGGGAGGACCCGCTCGCCGCCCGGCTGGACGCCGCCGCGAGCTCGGGGGAGCCGCTGGAGCCGGCGCTGCGGAAGGAGGGCGTCGCGATGGTGCTCGTCGAACGCACCACGCGAGGAGCGGAGCGCGACACGCAGGAGCGCCAGGTCGCGGGCCTCGACCTGGTGGTCGAGACGCGCGAGCTGGCGCTCTACGCGGTGCGCGGTCCGAGCCGCGAGCCTGAGCGGCCGCCGGTGGTGCCGGTCCTGCTCGGGGACGCGGCGGCGGTCGGTCTGGCGGGTGCCGCCGGAGCTACTGCCCTGCGTCGTAGACAGCGGTGAGGTCGCCGCCGTCCGTGCTGACGGCGGTGTCCGGTGTGCCGGTCGGACCGCCGCCGGCAGAGGCGACGACGCCGGCGGTGGCGGCGGCCGCCAGCACGAGGCCGGCGACGATCGTGGCGAGAGTTCCCATGGTGTGCGTGCTCCTTCTAGCGGGGTCTAGCGGGTCTGGTGCAGGACGGACGAGAAGCCGGACGCGGTCGACGTCCAGGTGAAGCGGGCGGCGTGGGCGCGGGCGCCCTCGCCGAGGGTGGAACGGAGCGACGCGTCCTCGAGGACGGTCCGCAGGGTGTCGCGCAGGTCGTCGGCGTCGTCGACGAGCAGGCCGGTGCGGCCGTCGACGATCGACTCCGCGACGCCGCCGGCGGCCCGGAACCCCACCGACGGGGTGCCGTGGGTGCCGGCCTCGACGACCGACAGCCCCCAGCCCTCCTTGACCGACGGGACGGCGTGCACCCAGGCGCGGGCCAGCAGGTCGGCCTTCGCCTGCTCGCTGACCCGGCCGTGCAGGTGGACGACGTCCTCGAGGCCGAGTGCGGTGACCTGGGCGCGCAGCGCAGGCAGCCAGTAGCCGTCGCCGGCCACCTCCACCTGAAGACCGGGCACCTCGGTGCGCAGCGCGGCGGCTGCGGCCAGGACGAGCTCGACGCGCTTGTGGGGCACGACCCGCCCCAGGACCGCGATCGTCGGCACTGCCGCGCGGGTGGCGGTGGTGGGCAGCGCGGGGGAGGTCCCGTTGTGGACCACCGAGATGCGGGCTGCGTCGACGCCCAGGCCGACGAGCTCGCTCTTGGTCGCCTCGGCCACCGTGATGTAGCGGCAGCGGCGGTTCACCCGCGGCGCCAACCAGCCCTCCAGCCACCATCCGACGCGCGCACCGACCGGGCCGAAGACGACCGGCCACTGCTCGCGGTGCACGTGGTGCACGAGCACGACCACGGGGCGGCGGGTCAACAGCCGTGCCAGGAACGGCATGCCGTTGTGGACCTCGACGACGGTGCCGGTGCGGCCGACGCGGCCGAGCAGCAGCAGGACGGCGGCCCAGAGGTAGACGGTCAGGTGGTTGCCGCGGCGCAGGTAGCGCACGCCAGCCTGAACCTCGTCGCGCGGGGCGTTGGCGTGCGCGGCGCACAGCAGGGTGACGGTGTCGCCCGCGGCGGCGAGCCGGGCGGCCACCGTCTCGACGTACAGCTCGGAGCCCCCGCCCTCGGGGTTGGTGAGGTCGCGTCCGCTCAGGAGCAGCACCTCACGGCCGGTGCGGCGCTCGGCGGCGGGCACGGGGGAGGGGCGCGGCACCAGCAGCGACAGCGCGGAGGGGGACGGGCCCGAGGTCGGGGGGCTCGCCGTGCAGGTCGTCACGCCGGGGAGGGGTCCTCTCGAGGGTCACGCGGACGTCGCCCGCGGATCGCGCCGGCTCGTCCAGCGTCCGTGACGCGGCGCCGGAGGACCATGGCGAAACAGAACCCCCGGCGTACTGGTTCGAAAGGACTAGACCGGACATCGAGGGACACCGCGGACATCGCCGCTGGGCGCCGGTCTCGTAGGGTCGCCCGGTGCGTCCCGACCCGGCCGACCTGCCTGCCCTCGGCAGCCTGGCGCGCAGCCGGGCCCTGCTGCAGGCCTTCTCGTACGAGCAGAGCGACCCGGCCCGGTTCTACGGGCTGCTGGCCGCCGACAGCGTCCGGCAGGTGCAGGCGTACGCCGACCTCGACGGCCGGACGGTGCTCGACGTGGGCGGCGGCCCCGGCTACTTCGCCGACGCCTTCCGTGCCGCGGGCGCCCGCTACGTCGGGCTCGACGCGGACGCCGGCGAGCTGTCGTTGCACGGGCGCGACGTCGCCGCGGGCACGGTCCTCGGCAGCGGCCTGGCGCTGCCGTTCCGGGACCGCTCGGTGGACGTCTGCTACTCCAGCAACGTCCTCGAGCACGTGCCCGACCCGGAGCGGATGGCCGACGAGATGCTCCGCGTGACCGCGCGCGGCGGCCTGGTCTTCCTGTCCTACAACAACTGGCTCGCGCCGAACGGCGGGCATGAGACGGCGCCGTGGCACTACCTGGGCGGTCGCCGCGCCGCGCAGCGCTACACCCGCCGCACGGGGCACCGGCCGAAGAACGACTACGGCGTCTCGCTGTTCAGGACGTCGGTCGCGCAGATGCTCCGGTGGAAGGACGCGCAGGTCGCCGCCGGCCGGGTCGAGGTGGTCGAGGTCCTCCCGCGCTACCACCCGCGCTGGGCGCGCTGGGTCGTGCGGGTCCCCGCCGTCCGCGAGGTGGCGACGTGGAACCTGCTGCTCGTGCTCCGCGCCAGGTGACGCAGGCGGTCGAGCGGTTCCGCGCCGCGGTCGCCTGCCTGCTGCTCACCGCGCTGGTGTTCGCGCAGGACGCCGGGCGCGTCGTCGCGGACACCAAGCTCGACCTCGTCGTCGACCCGCTGGGGCTGCTCGCCCGCAGCCTGCACCTGTGGGACCCCCAGGGCGGCGCCGGCCAGCTGCAGAACCAGGCGTACGGCTACCTGTTCCCGATGGGGCCGTTCTTCGCGGCGCTGCAGGGTGCCGGCCTGCCCGACTGGGCGGTGCAGCGGACCTGGCAGTCGCTGGTGCTGTGCACGGCACTGCTCGGGGTGCGGGCGCTCGCCGCCCGGCTGGACCTGGGCAGCCCGGCGACGCGACTGCTGGCCGGGGCGGCCTACGCGCTGGCCTCCCGACCGGTCTCGCAGGTCGGCGCCATCAGCGTCGAGGTCTGGCCGTACGCCCTGGCGCCGTGGGTGCTCGTGCCGCTCGTGACCGGGTCGCGCCGGGGCGGCCCCCGACGGGCCGCCGCGCTGTCCGGCCTGGCCGTGCTCCTGGTCGGCGGGGTCAACGCCGCGGCCACCCTGGCCGTCGTCCCGCTCGGTGCGCTGTGGATCGCGCTGCAGCCGCCGGGCCCGCGGCGGCGGAGGCTGGCCGGCTGGTGGGCCGTCGCCCTGGCCTGCGCCTGCGCCTGGTGGATCGGCCCGCTGCTCGTGCTCGGGACGTACTCGCCGCCCTTCCTCGACGTCATCGAGTCCGCGGCGACGACGACGTCGCAGACCGGCCTGTGGGCGGTGCTCACCGGCAACGACCTGTGGCTGCAGTACCTCGCCCTGGGTGAGGCGGCCCGCCCCGCGGGGCTGCTCCTGGTCACGGCCGCGGCGCTGGTCGTCTGCACCACCGCCCTGACCGCCCTCGGTCTGGTGGGGCTGCTGGACCGCACGGCCCCGCACCGCGGCTTCCTCATCGGCGGCGTCCTGCTCGGCCTGCTGGTCGTGGGGGCCGGCCACGTCGGCGCGCTCGACGGCCCCCTCGCCGGCGTCGAGCGCGAGCTGCTGGACGGACCGCTCGCGGCGTTCCGCAACGTGCACAAGTACGACCTGCTGCTGCGGCTGCCCCTCGCGCTCGGCCTGGCGCACGCGGCGGCGAGCGTCCGGCTGCCGGCCCGGCCCACGCTGCGGCCCGTGGCCCTGCTCGCGGCGCTCGCACTGGTCGGCGCGGCCTCGCCGGCGCTCACCTCGCTGCAGCCGGCCGGGTCGTTCGTCGAGGTGCCGCCGTACTGGAGGGAGCTCGCGGGCTTCCTCGACGACGCGGATGCCGGTCCCGCGCCGCCGCGGGCGATGCTCGTGCCCGCGGCGTCCTTCGGCGACTACGCGTGGGGCTCTCCTCGGGACGAGCCGCTGCAGGCGCTGGCCCGCTCGCCGTGGGTCATCCGCGACGCGGTCCCGCTGGGGGGTCCGGGCGTCACCCGCGTGCTGGACAGCGTCGAGGAGGCGCTGCGCTCCGGCCGCGGCTCGCCCGCGCTGGCCCTCCACCTGGCCCGCGCCGGGGTGCGGCACCTGGTCGTGCGCAACGACCTCGACGCGAACGCCGCCGGCGCGAGCCGCCCGGTCGTGGTGCACGCCGCGCTGGCCGCCTCGCCGGGCCTGGTCAAGGTCGCGGAGTTCGGACCGCCCGTCGGCGCGGGCCTGGGGACCGGTCGGCTGGTGGTCGACGCGCAGCTGGCGCCGCTCTACCCCGCCCTCGAGGTCTTCGAGGTGGTCCTCGCGGCCAGCCCCACCGCGACCACGCCCGTCGAGGCCGTGACGACCTGGCCGCGCGCCGGTACCCAGCGGGTGTCCGGCGGCCCGGAGGCGGTGCTGCCGCTGCTCGAGACGGGCGCGCTGCCGCCGAACGGGGCCACGCGCCTGGCAGGCGAGCCGGCGCTGACGGGGGAGGCGGCCGACCTGCGCACGGTCACCGACACCTACCGCGACCGCGAGGTCGACTTCGGGCGAGCGACCGACCCGTACTCCGCCACCCTCGGCGCGGGCGTGCGGGCGCGGGCGGACCGGCCGGTGCGCGACTACCTGCCGGTGCCCGCGGCTGGGCACCGCACGACGGCCCTGGTCTCCGTGCTGGCCGGCGTCAGCGCCTCCTCCTCGGCCGCCGAGAGCGACCCCCTGGTCCTGCGTGGCAGGGACCACCACCCGGCCGCCGCGTTCGACGGGAGCGGCTCCACGACGTGGGTGACCGGGGGAGTGCGGCCGCGCGGCCAGTGGGTGGAGGCGCGGGTGCTGCCCGGCACCCGGCTGGCCCGGGTGGACATCAGCACGCCGTACGTGGCCGGCACCGGCACCCGCCCCACCCGGGTGCGGGTGACCAGCGACGCGGGCAGCACCGACGTGCCGCTGCGGGACGCGCTCACACGGGTGCCGCTGCCCGCAGCTGCTGGCCGGGTCCGGGTGACGATCACCGACGTCGACGGGCTCGGGCCCGGCGGCTACGGCGTCGCGGCCCTCGAGGCGCGGCTGGTCACCGTCGAGGAGGCCGGGCCGGTCGCCGGACCGCCTGTGCCGGTCCGCGACGCGGCCGTCGCCGAGCGCGGGCTGCGGGTGCCGGAGGACTCCTCGGTCGCCGGCAGCGGCCGCCCTGCCGCCGGCCGGTTGGCGTACGTGCTCACCGCAGCCCGTCGCGACCGGCCCGGGTGCCTGCCGCTCGGAGCGGTGGCCGTCGGGTCCGCCGGCTTCGGCGGGCAGGAGAGCCGGGTGTGCGCGGCCGAGCTGCCGCTCGCCGACGAGGACAGCGACGCGGTGGACCGCACGATCACGCTGGAGGACCCCACCTCCTTCGACGTCGCGGTCCGTGCTCGTGCGCGGCCCGGCCCGGAGCTCGACACCCGGCTCCAGCGGGACCAGCCGGTCACGGTGACCGCGACCAGCGCGCTGGTCCCCGGCGCACGCCCCGCGGGCGTCGTCGACCATGACCCGGAGACGAGCTGGATCGCCGCGCCGCTGGACGTCGGCCGGCGCGAGGTGGACGGCCGGCCTGCCGGTCCGACGCTCACGCTCACGCTCGACCGGCCGACGACGGTGAAGGGGGTGGAGGTCTACCTCGACCCCAACCTCGCAGCCTCGCGCCCGCGCTCGGTGCGTCTGGTGGTCGACGGCCGCGTGCAGCCGGCGATCGACCTGGTCCGCGGCGTCGCCCGGCTGCCCAGGGCGCTGCCCGTCTCGCGGACGGTCGAGGTGTCCTTCCCGGCGGTGGAGCGGCGCGTCTCGGTGACGCGGAACGGTCTGGTGGAGGTTCTGCCCGTCGGCGTCACCGAGCTGACCCTGACCGGCCCGCCGCCCGCAGCCGTCCACTCCGACCTGGACCGCTCGGCGACGGTCGACCTGCCGTGCGGGCAGGGGCCGCTGCTCGAGCTGGACGGGCGGCTCGCGGTCGGGACGCGGGTCCGTGCCACCGTCGGC
>JBKJQM010000180.1:0-17948 GCA_046594005.1 Mycobacteriales bacterium | reverse complement strand
CCGGGAGGCGGCCGTCCGCGCGCAGGTCGTCGACGCCGTCGGCCCCTTCTCGCCGTACTGGCGCGGCCGCTTCACCGCGCTGGGCAGGACGCCGTCGTCGGTGGCGACGCTGGCCGGCCTGCGCGCACTGCCCGCCGCGGGGGAGCGCGACGTCTGCCCGGACGGCGACCCGGCAGGCGCGGCCGCCCTCGTGCTGCAGGCCAAGGAGTCCGGCTACGCGCTGCACGCCGAGGGCCCGGCCCTGCGCAAGGCGCTCGCGAAGCGGTTGGCCGCCCCGGGCTCCTACCGCGCGGTCGTCGAGGCGGACACCCGGCCGACGTCGTACGTCTTCGCCGGTCTCGGCATGAGCTTCCCGATCGCGAGCACCCGCAGCGACCTCGACGTGCTGGCGCGCGCCGGCGCGCGCCTGTGGCAGGTGCTCGGGCTGACCCGCGCCGACGTCGTCGTCAGCGCCCTGCGGCCCGCGCGCACGGCCCTGGTGCAGGGCCTGGAGCTGGCCGCCCTCGGCGCCGGCTCCCCGCTGCTCGCGCCCGGCGACGACCTGGCGGCGGTCGTCGAGACGCTGCGCCTCGTGACCCCGACCGTCCTGGTGGTCCCCGCCGCCGGCGGCGCGCGGCTGCTGCAGGACCTGGTGGCCTCCGACGTCGCCCTCGACAGCCTCACGACGGTGCTGGTGGCCGGGGCGCCGTACGACGACGAGCGCGCCGCCATCGCCGCTGCCGTCTCGGAGGCCGGCTCGCAGGCCGTCGTGCTTGCCGTGCACGTCCCGGACGGGCACCGCCTGCTGTGGGGCGAGTGCCGCCCGTCGGCCGGAGGGACCGGGCTGCACACCTACCCCGACCTCGAGGTCGTCGACCTGGTGGACCCGGAGACGGGCGAGGCCGGCAGCGGCACCGGGCCGCAGGAGGTCGTCGTCACCCAGCTCGGCCTGCGCGGGTCGGCGCTGCTGCGCTGGCGCACCGCCGACCTGGCGGACGCGGTCGAGGAGACCGCCTGCCGCAGCTGCGGCCGCACCGTCCCGCGGATCCTCGGCACCCGCCGCGAGGCCTTGGTGGTGGAGCTCGCGCTGCGCACCGGCACCTCGGCGGTCGACCTGCGCGCGGCCGCCTCCGCGCTGTCCGGTCGCCCCGACGTCGCCGACTGGCGGGTCGTGCTCGGCCGCAGCGGCCGCGACGGCACCGACGAGCTGCTCGTGCACATCGCACCGCCGGCGTCCGCGGACCCGGCGGAGGTCGCGGTGGCCATCGCGCGGGACGTCCGGCTCGCCTGCGGGCTGCTCCCGACGCAGGTCGTCGTGGACGACGACGGCTGGCTGCCGGACGGCGCCGGGCTCTCGCCCCGCCTGCTGACGTAGCGCGTCCGGCAGGCCCCGCGGCTAGGCTTCGTCCGTGGCCTACCTCGACCATGCGGCCTCCACGCCCATGCTGCCCGAGGCCGCTGACACGGTGACGGCGGCGGTGACCGCGTCCCTGTCCGCGGCCGGCAACGCCTCGTCGCTGCACGCGGCCGGCCGGCAGGCCCGCCGCGTCGTCGAGGAGTCTCGCGAGCAGCTCGCCCACGCGCTCGGCGCCCGCCCCTCCGAGGTCGTCTTCACCGCCAGCGGCACCGAGAGCGACAACCTCGCTGTCAAGGGGATCTGGTGGTCGCGCCGCGCCGCCGACCCGCGCCGCACCCGCATCCTGGCCAGCGCCGTCGAGCACCACGCCGTGCTGGACTCCGTCGAGTGGCTCGCCGCCCACGAGGGCGCCGTCGTCGACTGGCTGCCCGTCGACGAGGTGGGGCGGCTCGACCCCGAGGTGCTGCGTGCGGCCCTCGAGCGCAACCCCGACGACGTCGCCCTGGTCAGCGTCATGTGGGCCAACAACGAGGTGGGCACCGTCCAGCCGGTCCGCCGCCTCGCCGACGTCGCCCACGAGTTCGGCAGCCCGTTCCACAGCGACGCCGTGCAGGCAGTCGGCCAGCTGCACGTCGACGTCGGCGCCAGCGGCGTGGACGCCCTGACGCTGACCGGTCACAAGTTCGGCGGCCCGCTCGGAGTCGGGGCGCTGGTCCTGGGCCGTGACGTGGCCTGCACGCCGCTGCTGCACGGCGGCGGCCAGGAGCGCGACGTCCGCTCCGGCACCCTGGACACGCCCGCTGTCGCGGGTCTCGCCGTCGCCGCCACCCTCGCCGTCCAGCGCCAGCCCGAGGTGCACGCCAGGGTGTCGGCCCTGCGCGACGACCTGGTCCGCCGAGTGCAGGCCGCGGTGCCCGAGGCCGTCCTCAACGGCGTGCCGGTCCCGTCGGAGCACCGCCTGCCCGGCAACGCGCACTTCTCGTTCCCCGGCTGCGAGGGCGACTCGCTCCTGCTCCTGCTCGACGCCCGCGGCGTGGAGGTCTCCACCGGGTCGGCCTGCTCCGCCGGGGTCGCCCGCCCCAGCCACGTCCTGCTCGCCATGGGCGCCGCCGAGGACGACGCGCGCAGCTCGCTGCGCTTCTCGCTCGGCCACACGTCCACCGCGGCCGACGTGGACGCCCTGGTCGAGGCGCTGCCGGCCGTCGTCGAGCGGGCGCGGCGCGCCACGTTCCGGTGAGGCTGCTCGCCGCTTTGTCCGGCGGCGTGGACAGCGCGGTCGCCGCGGCGCTCGCCGTGGAGGCCGGCCACGAGGTGACCGGCGTGCACCTGGCGCTGTCGACGGCCCCGGCGACGCTGCGCACCGGGTCCCGCGGCTGCTGCTCCAAGGAGGACGCCCGCGACGCCTCCCGCGTCGCCGACGTGCTCGGGATCCCCTTCTACGTCTGGGACCTCGCCGAGCGGTTCCGCGAGGACGTGGTGGACGACTTCGTCGCGGAGTACGCCGCCGGCCGCACGCCGAACCCCTGCCTGCGCTGCAACGAGAAGATCAAGTTCGCGGCCGTCCTGGACCGCGCGCTGGCGCTCGGCTTCGACGCCGTGGTCACCGGCCACCACGCCAGCCTCGAGGACGGCGAGCTGCGCCGGTCCGCCGACGCGGCGAAGGACCAGTCGTACGTCCTGGCCGTCCTCACCCCCGAGCAGCTCGCGGGTACCGTCCTGCCGCTCGGCCACCTCACCAAGACGCAGGTCCGCGAGCTGGCCGGCGAGCGCGGGCTCGGTGTCGCCGACAAGCCGGACAGCCACGACGTCTGCTTCATCGCCGACGGCGACACCGCCGGCTTCCTGCGCGGCCGGCTGGGCGCCCAGCCCGGGCCCGTGGTCGACGCCCTCACCGGTGCGGTGGTCGGGTCGCACGACGGGGCGTACGGCTTCACCGTCGGCCAGCGCAAGGGACTGGCGCTCACCGTCCCGGCCCCCGACGGCCGGCCGCGGTACGTCCTGGGCATCGAGCCCGTCAGCCGGACCATCAGCGTCGGCCCGCGCGAGGCGCTGCAGGTCACCGAGGTGCTGGCCGACCGGCCGCGCTGGCTGGCCGACCGTGCGCTGCCGCTCGCCTGCACCGTCCAGCTGCAGGCCCACGGGGCGCCCCGTCCGTGCGTCGTCCACCCCAAGGGGGACGGCTGGCGGATCGCGCTGGACGTCCCGGCCGACGGCGTCGCAGCGGGGCAGGCGGCCGTGCTGTACGACGGGGACCGCGTCCTCGCCAGCGCCACGGTGGCCAGTGGCTAGGGTCCCTGCCATGGCGGACGACGTGCAGCTCACCGACCTCGAGGTCATCCAGCGCTACAGCCTGGCCGTGCGCGGGGCGACCGCCTCGCGCTCGGAGCTGGTGGCCGCGCTCGAGGCGGACCTGGCCTGGCTGACCGGCCGGGCCCGCCGTACGCCGGAGGCCGCCCCCGCCAAGGCCGTCAGGGCGGCCGTCAAGGCTCCCGCCAAGAAGCGCACGCCGGCGAAGCGCGCCTCCTCGGCTTGAGCGGTCCCTGGTCCGGCGCCAGCGGCGTCGGCAGCCTGCCGGGCACGGACCCGGTCGAGGCGGTCCGGACAGTGCTCGGCCTGCTGCCCGACCTGCCGTTCCTGCCCGAGCTCCCCGCCCGTGGGCCGCACGCCGACCTGGCCGGTCGCAGCACCGCCCTGCTGACCGACCTGCCCGTCGACCTGCAGCCCACCGGCTGGCGCCTCGTCGGCCGGCCGTCCCGCGACCAGCGGCGCGCGCACGACCTGCTGTCCCGCGACCTCGACGCCCTCGAGGAGGCCGCGCAGGGGGCGCCGCCGCCCGCGCTGAAGGTGCAGTGCGCCGGCCCGTGGACCCTCGCGTCCCTGGTCGAGCTGCCGCGCGGCGACCGGCTGCTGGCCGACCACGGCGCCGTCGACGACCTGGCGCAGTCGCTCGCCGAAGGGCTGCGCCGCCACCTCGCCGACCTGGCGTCCCGGCTGCCCGGCACCCGGATCGTCCTGCAGCTCGACGAGCCGTCGCTGCCGGCAGTGCTGGCCGGGCGGACCCCCACGGCCAGCGGCTTCGCCACCCTGCGCTCGCCGTCGGCGAACCGCGCCCTCGAGGTCCTGCGGTCGGTGCTGGACGTGGCCACCGACCCGGTCGTGCACTGCTGCGCGCCGTCGCCGCCGGTCGAGCTGCTGGTCCGCGCCGGCGCCCGCGGGCTGAGCCTGGACGCGACCCTGCTGACGCCGCGCGACGACGACGCGCTCGGGGTGGCCGTCGAGGGCGGCGCCGGCCTGCTGCTCGGGACCGTGCCCTCGCTGGACGCGCCCCTGTCGGACCTGAAGGCCACGATGGCACCCGTGACGACCCTGTGGCGGCGCCTCGGCTTCCCGGCCGAGCGGCTGCCCTCGACCGTCGTCATCACGCCGACGTGCGGGCTTGCGGGCGCCACCCCGGGGCACGCCCGACGTGCGCTCGAGGCGTGCGTGGAGATCGCCCGGAGGCTGGAGGAGGACCCGTCGTGACCGAGGTCGTGGACGGGGTACCCGTCGACGTGCGCGAGCGGCACGCCGAGCTGTCGCGGCTGCTCGACGAGCACGCTTTCCGCTACTACGTGCTGGACGCCCCGACGGTGGCGGACGCGGACTACGACGCCCAGATCCGCGAGCTGACCGCGATCGAGGACGCCCACCCGTCGTTGCGCACCCCGGACAGCCCGACGCAGAAGGTGATGGGCACCTTCTCCACCGACTTCACGCCGGTGGACCACCTCGAGCGGCTGATGAGCCTGGGCAACGTCTTCTCGGCCGACGAGCTGCGCGAGTGGGCCGCCCGCGCCCGCAAGGAGGCCCCGCAGGCGCGGTGGCTGTGCGAGCTGAAGATCGACGGCCTGGCCGTCGCGCTGGTCTACCGCAACGGGCGGCTCGTGCGCGGCGCCACCCGCGGCGACGGCCGTACGGGGGAGGACATCACCCCCAACGTCCGCACCCTGCGGGGCGTCCCGGCCGTGCTCCAGGGCAGCGACGTGCCGCCGCTGCTGGAGGTCCGCGGCGAGGTCTACATCGCCACCGCCGACTTCACCGCCCTGAACGAGCGGCTGGTCGCCGAGGGCAAGGCCCCGTTCGCCAACCCCCGCAACGCCGCTGCCGGCAGCCTGCGCCAGAAGGACCCGCGGGTCACCGCGTCCCGCCCGCTGTCGCTGACCCTGCACGGGATCGGCGCCCGCGAGGGCTGGGAGCCCGAGACGCAGAGCGGCGCGTACGCCCAGCTCGCCGAATGGGGGCTGCCGGTATCGCGCTACGCCGAGGTCTTCGACGACCTGGACGGCGCGCTCGGCTACATCTCGACATGGGGGGAGCACCGCCACGACGTCGAGCACGACATCGACGGCGTCGTCGTGAAGGTCGACCAGGTGCCGCTCCAGCGGCGGCTCGGCGCCACCAGCAGTGCGCCGCGCTGGGCGATCGCCCACAAGTACCCGCCGGAGGAGGTGACGACCGAGCTGCACGACATCCGGGTGAACGTCGGTCGCACCGGACGCGTCACGCCGTTCGCCTACATGGAGCCGGTCCAGGTCGGCGGCGTCGTGGTCAAGCTCGCCACCCTGCACAACGCCGACGAGGTCAGGCGCAAGGACGTCCGCATCGGCGACACGGTCGTCGTGCGGCGGGCCGGCGACGTCATCCCCGAGGTCGTGGGACCGGTCGCAGCCCTGCGGGACGGCACCGAGCGCGAGTTCGTCATGCCGACGCACTGCCCCGAGTGCGGCAGCGAGCTCGGGCGCCCCGAGGGCGAGGTGGACATCCGCTGTCCCAACACGGTGTCCTGCCCCGCACAGCTGCGGGAGTCGGTGTTCCACTTCGCCGGCCGCGGCGCGATGGACATCGACGGCCTGGGCTACGAGACGGCGATCGCCCTGCTCCAGGCCGGCCGGCTGACCGACGTCGGCGGCGTGTTCCACCTGACGGCTGACGACTTCACGGGCCTGCGGGGCTTCGGCCCGAAGAAGGTCGAGCAGATCCTGCGCGGCGTCGAGGCCGCCCGCGACCGGCCGATCTGGCGGCTGCTCGTCGGCCTGTCCGTCCGGCACGTCGGCCCCACCGCCGCGCAGGACCTCGCCCGCCACTTCCGCAGCCTGGACGCCGTCATGGCCGCGAGCGCCGAGGAGCTCGCCGCGGTCGAGGGCGTTGGCCCGGTCGTGGCGCAGGCGCTCACGACGTGGTTCGCCGACGAGCGGCACCGCGAGATCGTCGAGCGCATCCGGGCCGGCGGCGCCCGGTTCGCCGATGAGGGCTCGGACGAGGGGCCACGGCCGCTCGAGGGCGTCACCGTCGTCGTCACCGGCACCCTGGCGTCCTTCAGCCGCGACGGCGCCACCGAGGCCGTCCAGGCGCTCGGGGGCAAGGTCACCGGGAGCGTGAGCAAGAAGACCGACTTCGTCGTCGTCGGCACCGACCCCGGCGCCAGCAAGTACGAGAAGGCGGTCAAGCTCGCCCTGCCCGTGCTCGACGACGAGGGGCTTCGAGCGCTGCTCGAGCAGGGGCCGGACGCTGCCCGCGCGCTCGCCGTCCCTGCGCCCGAGGCCTAACGCTCAGGGAACCCGCCGATCCTGCCGAAGGAGCAGCAGGCACGCACCGTGCCGCCCCCGGCTCCGAGGCGGTGACGTGCAGGAGGACGAGGCGGCCGTACCCGACCTCCCGATCTCCGGGCAGCTGCCGGGGGACGCGCGCAACTCCTTCTCGGCGCGCCGCGCGCTGCCGTTCCGCGCCCTGGTGGTCGCCGTCCTCACCGGCGGCGTCCTGGTGCTGGTGCACGCGCTGCTGGCCGTCGACATGGGCGACCTGCTGGGCATGGAGCCGGCGTTCTGGGCCGTCTGCCTGCTGCTGCTCTGCGCCGAGCTGCGCCCGCTGTTCCCCGCCGGCGCCCGCGACCCCAACGGCCACGTCCTCACGACCGCCTTCGTTTTCGCGCTGCTGCTCCGCTACGACCTCCCGATCGCCGTCCTGGTGCAGGCGACCGCCACCACGCTGACGGACCTGTCGCGCGGCAAGGCGCCGTGGCGCATCGGGTTCAACGTCGGGCAGTACTCGCTGTCCTGGGCCGCAGCGGCCTGGGCCCTGCACCTGGCCGGTCTCGTCGGCGACCCCGTGGCGCCGACCGACCTGGTGGCCGCCGACCTGTGGTCCGCCGTCGTCGGCGGCCTCGTCTACTTCGCGGTCAACCAGCTGCTCGTCAGCGCCGTCGTCTCCCTCAAGCTCGACCGGGCCTGGTGGCCGCTGCTGCGGGAGGACCTGGCGTACGAAGCCGTCACGAACGGCGCCCTGCTCGCCCTGTCGCCGCTGATCGTGCTGGCGGTGGAGGAGGGCCCGCTGTTCCTGCCCCTGCTGCTGCCGCCGCTGTTCGCCGTCTACCGGGTCGGGGCCATCGCCCTGGAACGGGAGCGGGAGGCCATGACCGACGCCCTCACCGGGCTGCCGAACCGCACGCTGCTGGCCGAGCGGACCGCCGAGGCGCTCGAGGACGGCGCGCAGGTGGCGCTGCTGCTGTTCGACCTCGACCGCTTCAAGGAGGTCAACGACACCCTCGGCCACCACGTGGGCGACCAGCTCCTGCAGGTCGTCGGCACGCGCCTGACCGCTGCGGTGCGCCCGGGCGACACGGTGGCCCGGCTCGGCGGCGACGAGTTCGCGGTGCTGCTCCCGGAGACCGACGCCCGGCACGCCGAGGACACCGCCCGGCGGCTGCTCGAGGAGGTCGCCGCCCCGATCCGGCTCGAGGGTCTGCTCGTCGACGTCGGCGCCAGTGTCGGTGTCGCGGTCGCCCCCGAGCACGGCTGCTCGCTCGACGAGCTGCTCCAGCACGCCGACGTCGCGATGTACCTCGCCAAGGAGACCGGCGGCGGAGTGGAGCAGTACGACGCCGGCCGCGACCGCAACTCCACCGCTCGCCTGGTGATGCTGGGCGAGCTGCGCCGGGCCCTCGCGGGTGGCGAGCTCGAGGTGCACTACCAGCCCAAGGCCGACCTGCGGACCGCGCACGTCGACAGCGTCGAGGCGCTCGTGCGCTGGCGGCACCCCGAGCGCGGGCTCGTGCCGCCGGACGCCTTCATCCCGCTCGCCGAGAGCAGCGGCCTCATCGAGCAGGTCACCGCGTACGTCCTGGAGGCCACGCTGCGGCAGCTCGCGGTGTGGCGGTCCCAGGGGCTGATCCTGTCGGCCGCCGTCAACGTCAGCGTCCGCGACCTGTCCGGCGGAGCCCTCGTGCAGGACGTCTCCGCGTCCCTGGCGCGGCACGCGATCCCCGCCTCGTGCCTGCAGCTGGAGGTGACAGAAGGGTCGCTGTTCGCCGACTCCCACCGCGCCGCGGCGACGCTGCGCCAGCTCGACGTGCTCGGCGTGACGCTGTCGCTGGACGACTTCGGCACCGGCTACTCGAGCCTGGGCCACCTGCGCCGGCTCCCCGTCCAGGAGATCAAGATCGACCGCTCCTTCGTGCAGCGGATGGGCTCGGACGCCCGTGACCGCGCCATCGTGCGCAGCGTCGTCGACCTCGCCTCCGGCCTCGGGATGCGCGTCGTCGCGGAGGGCGTCGAGGACGCCGCGACCTGGGACGCGCTGCGCGACATGGGGTGCGACGCCGCCCAGGGCTGGTACCTCTCCCGCGCCGAGCCGGCTGCGGTGCTCACTCCGTGGCTGCTGGAGCGTCGCCTCGTCCCGGCCCTGCGGCGGTAGGTGGTCCACGCCGGGCGTCGGCGAGCAGCGCGGCGGCCGACCGCCGCACCAGTGAGACGGCTTCCGGGCGGCTGAGGCCGGCCACGTCGACGAGCCACACGAGGGCCTCGATACCGGTGGTCGCCCGGACCGCCAGCACCAGCCGGCGCAGCTCCGCGTCCCCGAGCTCGTCCCGCAGCGGCTCCAGCGCCTCGCCGATCCAGCCGATCGCCCGCCCCTGCCGCAGCGGCAGCTCGCCCGGCTGCGCCGAGAGCGAGAGACGAAGCATGGCGCGCTGCTGGGGCTCGGAGGCCACCACGATGTCGAGGAAGCGGCGGACGACGTCGTCCAGCCGGCGCGCCGGGTCGTCGTCCTGCGGGTCCGTGAGCAGCGAGACGGCCTGCACCTCCGGATGTGCCGCAGCCAGCAGGGCCGTCCGGCTGGGGAAGTAGCGGTAGGCCGTGGTCCGTGAGATGCCGGAGGCCTCCGCCACGGAGTCGACGGTCGGGGTGTCTCCCGTGGCCAGCAGGTGGCGCGCCGTGGTGAGCAGCAGCTCGCGGGTGCGCTGCTTCTGCCGCGTTCGACCCGCCTGCTCGTAGCCCGTTGACACGGCCTTCACGGTACGCCAGTCTCTTCGTGGGACACAAGTACCATCTACGAGGAGGCACCATGGCGCTGGTACGGGCTGCGGAGGCGTGCGAGCAGCGCTGGTTCTACGGCGGAGGGGTGCACACCTGGCTCGCTGCGCCGGAGGAGACGGGCGGTGCGTTCCTGCTCATCCACGACGCGCTCGAGGGCGGCAAGGCGACGCCGCTGCACGTGCACCCGCACTCCGACGAGACCTTCTACGTCCTGTCCGGGGAGATCCGCGTCCACCTCGACGGGGCCGAGCACGTCGTGCAGCCCGGGGGCATCGCGATGGCACCGCGCGGCGTGCCGCACGCGTTCCTCGTCACCAGCCCCACGGCGGAGCTGCTGTACCTGCACACCCCGGGCGCGTGCGCCGGCTTCTACCGCTGCGCCAGCGAGCCGCTGGGCGAGGACCGGACGGTCGATGCCGGCCGGGTGCGCGCAGCCGCCGCGGACGACCCGGGCATCGAGCTGCTCGGTCCGCCGCCCTTCGCCCGGGACTAGGGCTCCACCACGTCGCGCCGGGTCGTCCTGGCTGCGAAAAGTGTTGCGGGAAAGCCGATTACGTCTTGTCAGGCCATTGTGCGAGGCGTAGTATCGAACACATGTTCGAGGGTGATCGCAGTGGCGAGGAGCTGCTGACCGCTGCGGTCGACCTGCTCGTCGACGAGGTCCCGGCGACGCTCCCACCGACGCTCGCGCTGCGACGGCTGGCGGAGATGCTGCAGGCGCGGGAGCGGCTGCAGGCCGCCGTCCTCGCGGCGGTCCGGGACCTGGACGTGCGTGAGCTGTACGCCCTGGACGGCGCCGGGTCGGCCCGTGGCTGGCTGCGCGCCCAGCCCGGTGGCGAGGACGGCCAGCTCGTCCTGTCCCGGTCACTGGCCGCCCGGCACCAGGTGAGCACGGCCCTGGCCGAGGGCCGCATCGCCGGCCGCGCCGCCGGTCAGCTGTGCACCGCACTGGACAAGGTCCCGACCGACGTCTGCGACGACGTGCTGACCGCAGTGCTGCTCGACGGCGTCGGCGGGCTGCTCCGCACTGCCGAGGGTGGAACTCCCTTCGGGGAGGTGCCAGCGTCTCTGCTCGCCGCGCGCGCTGCGGCATCGGCCGTGCTGCAGCGGTGCGTCGCGGCGACCGCCGCCGCACCCGCCGACCGGCTCGAACCCGCCCTGGTCGTGCTCGCTGAGCAGCTGACCCCGAACATGCTCGGCTGGGCGCTGCGGTCGCTGATCGACCCGCTGCTGCCCGACGGCACCGACGGCCGCGGCGAGCCCGACCCGTACTACCTCGAGCTCCGGCCGCTGTACGACGGCGACTGGGACCTGCGCGGCCTGCTCGACCCCGAGACCGGCCAGAGCCTCAAGGCCGAGCTCGACCGACGCCGCAGCGGCCGGCCCGAACCGACACCGAAGCGGTACGACGACGTCGACCTGTTCGGGCTGTTCGAGGACGTGCCCGAGGACGCCGAGGACGCCGAGACGTCACCTGGCCCGGCGGACGGCGCGACCAGTGCCGACGACAACAGCGAGATCGCTGCGGACGCCGCCGCACAAGACGCCGAGGCCGAGGCCGCAGCCGACGCGTTCATCACCGAGCTCACCGCGCCCCGCCCCGACCGGGACGGCACCCGCATCTGCGCCGGCCGACTCCGGCACGACGCCCTCACCCAGCTCCTGCGCGACGCCCGCCAGCACCGCGCCGGCGACGGACACGCACCCACGACCTGCCTCACCGTCACCGCCACCCTCACGACAGTGCTCGGGCAGCCCGGCGCACTACCCGCGCTGCTCGACCACCCCGGGCGACCACCGGTCCCGATCAGCACAGAGACCCTGCACCGCCTCGGCTGCTCCGCAGAGCTCAATGCTGTCCTGCTCGACGCCGCCGGCAACCCGATCGGCGCCAGCAGCACCCGACGCAGCGCCAACCGACGAGAACGCCGAGCACTCCCCGCCCGATGGGGACCCACCTGCGCCGTGAAGGGCTGCCCCAGCACCCTCACCGTCCCCCACCACGCCATCCCGTGGTGGCTCAGCCACCTCACCACCCTCGAAGACCTCCTCCCGCTCTGCGAGCACTGCCACCACGACCTCCACGAAGGCCACCGCACCCTCCGCCTACGCGACCACAGATGGATCGACGAACGAGGCTGGGTCGCACGCCCCGCAACAGCACTCGCCGCCTAGCCGCAACGAGCGGACGTAGAGCCGACCACCGGGAACCGGAGCTCCCCCGCCGCGACACCCGGCAGTACCTTGGCTCCATGCCTGCCGATGTGGCGTACGGCGTCCGCCGCGTCGCCGCCACGCCGGAGCATCTGCTGGGTGACGTTCGACCCGACTACGCCGACTCGTTCGCCGTAGAACTTGCGGCTCCAGATTCACACTCCCCAGAGCAGTGGGCCAGAACCGCGCTAGAAGAGGCGTCGCCTGTCGTTCGTAGGATCATCCGTCTCGCGCAAGTGCGCATGCTGCGCTTGCACTTGCGCCCACGCGCAGACAGCGACGCAGTCCTGGGGTGGCCGGTCAAGGCTTCGACCCCCGACACACTCCACCTTCGGGCTGCTGGTCCTCTGCTCAATGGCGACATTGTCGGGCGGCGAACCTCGCCGCGCCGCATCGTGGTGACAACGTCGCTCGTCTTCGAACGGCGGCGTGCCAGGCTCCTATGGCTCCTCGTCGGACCACTGCACCGGCGAATCGCCAAGTACCTTCTTCGCCGCGCTGCTGCGTCCCTGGCGGCTGGCGCACCCGAGAGGTAGGTGCCGTTCTCGGCATGCCCTGACGCTGCCATGGGCCGCCCCAAGCATGTGTCGACGACCTGCAGGAGGTCTAGCGTCGCCCTTGTGAGCCGGCCCGGAGTTGCTGCAGCACTGCTGCTCGGGAGCATCAACGCTGCCGTGGCCGTGGCGACGCTGGCGCTGGTCGCGGCGCTGACGCCCGACAACGTCGGCTACTTCGCCTTCTTCCGATCGACGGTCAGTCGCTGGCGCCGAGAAGGGGTTCCGGTGCCGCATGCCTCGCCCGGCCTTGCCGTCCGACGTGTGGAACGGACGAAGTGGCTCGTTGACGGTCGGCAGTACGACGCGGCGCTTCACGCGCCCGATGACGAGTCGGATGTCGCCCTCGTGGAGTTCCGGGACGTGACGCCCGGGCAGCCGCCGGCGGTGAGGGCCCTGGCGCAGCGATGAGGGGGGATGTGGACGTGACGGTCTTCGGCGAACCGCTGCCGCTCGCCGGGCGATGACTACTGCGATGAGCTGTGGACCTGCTCGACCCAGCTTGACGGCACGACTACCCGCGGCACCCGGTGAGGGTGGTCCGCCAGCCAAGCGCCGCCGCCCACGAGGGTGAGGTTGGAAGCCGTGACTCGCACCCGCCGCGTTAGCTCCGTTCGTCCAGCGTGCCGGCGTCAGCGAGCCGATGCCGATGTGCGGCTGCATGGCGGGTGCGTGCAGGTCCAGAGCGCGGGCGGACCGTGGCAACGGTGTCAGGAGCGCACCTACTGCGCCTACGTGTTGTGCGGCTGGCGCTCTGAGGAGGTCGGCATCTGCGTGCTCTGGGGCGGCGACCTCCGGAACGGCAGGCGGACGGCTGGGAGTACGAGCGCCAGGGGTAGGCCGCCACCTGCTGTCCGCGGCACCGAGGGCAGGTGCCGCCCCCACAACCACCCGAACGCGGCGGGTGGCGCCATCAGCCGGCCGGCACCACGTCCGCGGACACGGTGGCGGCGATCCCGGCCAGGTGGGTGAGCCGCAAGACCTCCGACGCCCGAAAGCGCGGACCACCCGGCCGCCCGACCAGCACGACCCGCTCCGGTGAGCCGACCGGCGCCGCGGCCAGCTCGGTGCCGAGCACCCGCCAGCGCTCCGGCATCCACGCCTCGCGGTGGTCGAGCCGACGGGCGCTCTTGAGCGGCAGCCAGGGCAGCGCGAGGCCCTCGACGCCCGGCGCGCCGGGACTGGCGGACAGCACGGTGGGGCCGGCCTCGAGCAGCAGCGCCCAGCCGGCGCGGAACACGCCCGGGGCGTTGGCCACCAGCAGGTGCAGCCCCCGGGCGGGGTCGGCCGCGAGCTCGTCGACGAGCTCCAGGTCGCGGTGCAGGTCCTCGCCGCCGTGGTAGGGCCGCAGGGACTCGACGACGACGCCGGGCACGGTGCGTGCGGCGGTGATGAGGGCGTCGGCCAGCCCGCCCGACGGCATCGCGACGATGAGGTCGTCGACGGCGCCGTCGGCGCCCCGCTCCACGACGTCGAGGCTGACGATGTCGCCGCCGACCTCGCCGAGCGCCGTGGCCAGCGCGCCGAGCATGCCGGGCCGGTCGGGCAGGACCACGCGCAGCAGGTACGACATGAGGTCCCTCCTCCGCGCCGGACCGCCCGGCGCACCGCCAGCCTCGCCGACCCTGGTTGCGGGCGTGTTGCGGGAACGGAACGGCGCGGGAAACGGGCGCGGACCCGGTCCCTAGACTCGGGCGCCGCACCCCGCTCCACCTGCACCCCGCTGACCTGGCCGAGGAGACGCATGCCCGAGATCACCCGTGACGAGGTCGCGCACCTTGCGCGCCTGTCGCGGCTCGCCCTCGACGACGCCGAGCTCGACGGCCTCGCCGCCCAGCTCGACGTGATCCTCGGAGCCGTCGCCCAGATCTCGCTCGTGACCGACGTGGCCGACGTCCCCCCGACGACCCACGCGGTCCCGGTCGAGAACGTCACGCGCCCGGACGTCGTCACGCCGTCGCTCCCGCGCGACGCGGTGCTGGCGGGCGCGCCTGCCGCGGAGGACGGCCGCTTCCGGGTCCCGCGGATCCTGGACGACGAGTCATGAGCGACCTCACCCGGCTCACCGCCGCCGAGACCGCCGCGGCGATCGCGTCGAAGCGGGCCAGTGCCGTCGAGGTCGCGCAGGCCCACCTCGACCGCATCGCGGCCGTCGACGGAGCGGTCCACGCCTTCCTGCACGTCGACGCCGAGGGCGCGCTGGCACAGGCCGCCCGGGTCGACGCCGGCGAGCTGTCCGGCCCGCTGGCCGGGGTGCCGCTCGCGATGAAGGACGTCGTCGTCACCAAGGACGTCCCCACCACCGTCGGCTCGCGCATCCTCGAGGGCTGGCGGCCGCCGTACGACTCGACGATCAGCGCCCGGCTCAAGGCCGCCGGCGTCGTCATGCTCGGCAAGACCAACATGGACGAGTTCGCGATGGGCTCCTCTACCGAGCACAGCGCGTACGGCCCGACGCACAACCCGTGGGACCTCGGCCGGATCCCAGGCGGCAGCGGCGGCGGCTCGGCCGCGGCGGTCGCGGCGTACGAAGCGCCCCTCGCGGTGGGGACCGACACCGGCGGCTCGATCCGCCAGCCCGCGTCCGTCACCGGCACGGTCGGCGTCAAGCCCACGTACGGCGGTGTCTCGCGCTACGGACTGGTCGCCTTCTCCAGCTCGCTGGACCAGGCCGGCCCGTGCGCCCGGACCGTGCTGGACGCGGCGCTGCTGCACGAGGTCATGGGCGGCCACGACCCCCGCGACTCCACGTCGATCGACGCGCCGGTCCCGCCGGTCGTCGCGGCCGCCCGCAAGGCCGACGTGACCGGCCTGCGGGTGGCGGTCGTCAAGGAGCTGAGCGGCGAGGGCTACGAGGCGGGTGTGCAGGAGCGGTTCGACGAGGCGGTCGCGCTGCTGACCGAGCTCGGCGCCACCGTGACCGAGGTCAGCTGCCCGCACTTCGCCTACGCGCTGCCGGCGTACTACCTGATCGCCCCGTCGGAGGCGTCGTCCAACCTCGCCCGCTTCGACAGCGTCCGCTACGGCCTGCGCGTCGGCGACGACGGCGAGCGCTCGCTCGAGGAGGTCATGTCGCTGACCCGCGACGCCGGCTTCGGGGCCGAGGTCAAGCGCCGGATCATCCTGGGGACGTACGCCCTGTCAAGCGGCTACTACGACGCCTACTACGGGCAGGCGCAGAAGGTCCGCACCCTCATCACGCGCGACTTCCGGGCTGCCTTCGAGCAGGCCGACGTCCTGGTGTCGCCGGCCTCGCCCGGGGTCGCGTTCCCCCTCGGGGCCAAGATCGACGACCCGCTGGCGATGTACCGCCAGGACCTCGCGACGATCCCGTCGAACCTCTACGGCGGCCCGGCGATGTCCCTGCCCGTCGGGCTGTCCGAGGGCCTGCCGGTCGGCCTGCAGGTCATGGCGCCGACGATGCGCGACGACCTGCTCTACCAGGTGGGTGGCGCGCTCGAGGCCGCCCTGCACGACCGCTGGGGCGGCCCGCTCCTGGCGCAGGCTCCCGAGCTCGAGGTGGTTTGAGTGTTCGGCAACATCAGCGTCGAGAAGGTCGTCCACGGCACGCCCGAGCAGGTCTTCGCCGTCCTGGCCGACCCGCGCCGGCACCCCGAGATCGACGGCAGCGGCACCCTGGTGAGTGCGGTCGACGGGCCGGCGAAGCTGTCCCAGGGCGCCGTGTTCGGGATGGACATGAAGGTCGGCGTCGGCTACGCGATGACCAACACCGTCGTCGAGTACGAGGAGGGCCGCCGCATCGCGTGGCAGGCCCGGCCCACGAAGGCGATCGGCGCGAAGATCGCCGGTGGCCGCATCTGGCGCTACGAGCTCGAGCCGGTCGAGGGCGGCACGCGGGTGCGCGAGACGTGGGACATCAGCCAGGAGCGCATCAAGGCCCTGGTGATGCCGGCGCGCCTGGTCACCGGGCGCAACATGACGCGGACCCTCGAGCGTCTCGAGGAGCTGCTCCGCTAGAGCTCGACGAGCCGCCCGCTCGGCTCGCCGGTGACCTGCACGCGCGTGACGAGGGCGATCTCCAGCCAGTCGTGCCAGTTCATCGCGCCTGTCCCGGAGAACCCTGCGCGGTCGCGACGCGCGCGCTCGTCGAAGGAGCCCACCGCCTCGTCGAGCAGCGCGACGTCGCCCATGGCCCGTCCCGCCGCCAGCCGCGCCACGTCGAGGTGCCGCAGCCCGACCGGCCCACGTCCGTCCCGCGCCATGTCGGCGAGCGCCTGCTGCGTGCCCTCGTCGTCGCCGAGCAGGAAGCACGTCTCGACGAGCATCCCTGACGCCGGCTCCTCGACCAGGTCGGCGCGCAGCCGCTCCAGCAGCTCGCGGGATCGCTCGTCGTCGCCGGCGAGCTGGTAGAGGTTGGCCGGGGTGAGCAGGCTCGGTGCGCCGCGCTGGACGCGCAGGTAGGTGCCTGCCGCTGCCCGCAGGTCGTCGAGCCCGCGCCGGTCGCCGAGCAGCCGCCGGAGCTTGCCGCGCGCGGCGACGTTCGACCACCCGTCGGGCCGGCGCGCGAGCCGCTGCTCGACGGGCGGCAGCGCTGCCTCGACCACGTCGCGGGGGAGGGCCAGCACGAGCACGCGGGCACGCTACGCGGCCGCACTACGCTCGACCGCATGACGACGACCGCGCCGGCAACGGTCCCCGCAGAGCGCGTCCCCTATGGCGAGGCGCTCGAGGAGTTCGAGCCGGTCATCGGGCTCGAGACCCACGTCGAGCTCGGCACCGCCAGCAAGATGTTCTGCGGCTGCGACACCACCTTCGGCGCGGAGCCGAACACCCACACCTGCCCGGTCTGCCTCGGGCTGCCGGGCGCGCTGCCGGTGGTCAACGAGAAGGCCATCGAGTCGACGATCCGCATCGGTCTCGCGCTGCACTGCGACATCGCGACCTGGTGCCGCTTCGCGCGCAAGAACTACTTCTACCCGGACATGCCGAAGAACTTCCAGACCTCGCAGTACGACGAGCCGCTGTGCACCGACGGCTACCTCGACGTGGACGTCCCCCTCGACGACGGCGGGACCGAGGTGGTCCGCATCCCCATCGAGCGGGTCCACCTCGAGGAGGACACCGGCAAGTCGCTGCACGTCGGCGGAGCCACCGGCCGCATCCACGGCGCCTCGCACTCGCTGGTCGACTACAACCGCGCCGGCATCCCGCTCGTCGAGATCGTGACCAAGCCGGTGACCGGGACCGGCGCCCGTCCGGCCGAGGTCGCCAAGGCGTACGTCACCGAGCTGCGCGACGTGCTGCGCGGCCTCGGCGTCTCCGACGTCCGCATGGAGCAGGGCTCGCTGCGCTGCGACGTCAACGTCTCGCTGAACAAGCCGGGGGAGGAGTGGGGCACCCGCTCGGAGACCAAGAACGTCAACTCGCTGCGCTCGGTGGAGCGGGCGGTGCGGTCCGAGGTCGAGCGCCAGGCGGCCCGGCTCCGGGCGGGGGAGCGGATCGTCCAGGAGACGCGGCACTTCCACGAGGACACCG
>JBKJQM010000148.1:0-3366 GCA_046594005.1 Mycobacteriales bacterium | reverse complement strand
ATCGCCTTCTACGCCGACACGCTCGGCTTCAGCAAGGACGTCGACGTGCAGCCCGCCGAGGGCGTCCGGGTGGTCCAGCTGACGCCCCCAGGATCCGGCTGCTCGATCGGCTTCGGGACCGGCCTGGACGTCTACGAGGGAGAGCCCGGAAGCATCCGCGGCCTCCACCTCGTGGTGGCTGACATCGCCGAGGCCCGGGCCGACCTGGTGCGCCGAGGGGTCGACGTCAGCGAGGTCCACGACTTCGGCGGGGGGGTCAAGGGCGCGTTCTTCGCCGACCCCGACGGCAACAGCTTCGAGCTCCAGGAGATGGCGTGGCGCAAGGGCGAGGCGTACTAGCCCAGCAGGCTCGGATCGTCGGGCACGTCCACGGCGTGCTCGCGCAGCCACTCGACCGGCACGACGTCCAGCGCGCGCTCGTGCGTGGCCGCGAGGACGACGGGCGCCGCCGCGCCCGCCTCGTACGCCTGCCGCCAGCGGACCGCGACGACGCACCAACGGTCCCCCGGTACGAGCCCGGGGAAGCGGAACTCCGGACGGGGCGTCTGCAGGTCGTTGCCGACCGAGACCTGGTGCGCGAGGAAGTCCGCCGTGACGACGACGCAGATCGTGTGGGTCGCCACCCCGTCCGGACCGACCGAGCAGGTGCCATCGCGGTAGATGCCCGTCATCGGGTCCTCGCCACACACCTCGACGGGGCCGCCCAGGACGTTGCGGTCGCTCATGCCGACAGGGCGAGGCCAACGGCGAGAAGCACGCCGTAGGCCAGCTGGAGCTTGCCGGTCCCGGCCAGCACCGGGACGAGGTCGCGGCCGGTGCTACCGGACAGCACGGCCCGCACGGGCGGAGCCGCCAGCGGTGCGGCGAGCAGCGCCAGCAGGGCGCCGGGCAGGGCGGGGGCGACGGCCAGCACGGCGGCGAAGGCCGCACCGACCAGTGCCGGGTAGACGATGCGGGTGCGGCGATCGCCGAGGACGACGGCGAGGGTGCGCTTGCCCGATACCTCGTCGGTCGGGATGTCGCGCAGGTTGTTCGTCACGAGGATGGCGCAGGCCAGCGCCCCGCAGCCGATGCCGCCCGCGAGCGACGGCCAGGTGAGCCGCTCGGCCTGCACGTAGGTCGTCCCGAGAACCGCCACCAGCCCGAAGAAGACGAAGACGGAGACCTCGCCGAGACCGCGGTAGCCGTACGGCTTGGTCGTCCCGGTGTAGGCCCACGCGGCCGCGATCGCGACGGCGCCCACGATCAGCAGCCACCACGAGGCCAGCGCCGACAGGACGAACCCGGCGGCGGCCGCGACCCCGAAGCAGGCCAGCGCCGCGTTCCGGACCGACACCGCCGAAGCGGTCCCGCTCCCGACCAGCCGGAGCGGCCCGACGCGGTGCTCGTCGGTGCCGCGGATGCCGTCGCTGTAGTCGTTGGCGTAGTTCACGCCCACCTGCAGGGCGAGCGCGACCAGAAGGGCGAGCAGCGCCCGACCGGGTGAGAAGGCATCCACCGCGGCCGCAGCCCCGGTGCCGACCAGCACGGGGGCGACGGCCGCGGGGAGCGTGCGGGGGCGGGCGCCTGCGAGCCACTGCGCGGGGGTCGTCATGAGGACCTCGATCGTAGGGCGGCCCGGTCGACCTTGCCCGAGGGGAGCAGCGGCAGCGCGTCGACGATGCGCAGCTCGCGAGGGGCGAACGCCCGGGGCAGCGAGCCGCCCACGTGGTCGCGCACCTGCTCGAGCGACAGGCCGCCGCGCAGCACGACGTACGCCACGACGCGCTGGCCCCACTCCTCGTCGGCCACGCCGACCACCGCCGCCTCGACGACGGACGGGTGCGTCTCCAGGGCCGCCTCGACCGCGGTCGGAGGCACCTTCTCCCCGCCGGTGACCACGACGTCGTCGGCCCGGCCCAGCACCTGCAGCCGTCCGTCCGGGAGCAGCCGGCCCAGGTCGCTGGTGGTGAAGGCGTCGCCGTCGAACGCCGCGTCGGAGCGCAGGCGGTAGCCCCGCGCGACCACCGGACCGCGCAGCCGGATGCGCCCGTCGGCCAGCTCGACCTGCACCCCGTCCAGCGGCACGCCGTCGTACACGCAGCCCCCGCTGGTCTCGGACATGCCGTACGTGGTCATGACCCGCGCGCCCGCGGCGCGCGCTGCGTCGAGGAGAGCCGCGGGTGCTGCCGCGCCACCGAGCAGGACAGCGTCGTACGCCTGCAGCGAGGGTGCGTGCTCGGAGGCGAGCAGGCGGCGCAGCTGCGTCGGCACCAGCGAGACGTACCTGCGGGGTCCGGTCATGCGGTACGTCGCCTGCGCGAAACCGGCTGTGCTGAAGGGGGTCAGGACCTCCGGGACCGTCTCGGCCAGCAGGGAGCGGACCAGGACCTGCAGTCCCCCGACGTGCGTCGGCGGGATGGCGAGCAGCCACTGACCGTGCCCGCCGAGGCGCTCAGCCGTCGCCGCGGCTGACGCCCGGAGGGCGTCCGCCGTGAGCAGCACGCCCTTGGGCTCGCCCGTCGATCCGGAGGTCGGCACCACCACGACCACGTCGTCGTGCTCGAGCGGGTCGTCCGGGCGGAGGGCCGCCAGCACCCGCGGCTCGGTGGACGTCAGCAGCGGCGGACCGCTGCCGTCCAGCGCCGCCGCGACGTTCTCGAGGGTGGGCTCAGCAACGAGCACTAGAAGTAGTACGGGTACGGCGACCAGTCGGGGTCGCGCTTCTCGAGGAAGGCGTCCCGTCCCTCGACCGCCTCGTCGGTCATGTAGGCCAGCCGCGTCGCCTCGCCCGCGAACACCTGCTGGCCGACCATCCCGTCGTCCACGGCGTTGAACGCGTACTTCAGCATCCGCTGCGCGGTGGGGCTCTTGCCGACGATCGTGCGCGCCCACTCGACAGCGGTCCGCTCGAGATCGGCGTGCGGGACCACCTCGTTGACGGCGCCCATCCGGTGCATCTGCTCGGCGGTGTACTCGCGACCGAGGAAGAAGATCTCGCGAGCGAACTTCTGGCCGACCTGCCGGGCGAGGCCGGCGCTGCCGTACCCGCCGTCGAAGCTGCCGACGTCGGCGTCGGTCTGCTTGAAGCGCGCGTGCTCCGCGCTGGCGAGCGTCAGGTCGCAGACGACGTGCAGGCTGTGCCCGCCACCGGCCGCCCAGCCCGGGACCACGCAGAGAACGACCTTGGGCATCGTGCGGATCAGCCGTTGCACCTCGAGGATGTGCAGTCGTCCGGCGCGCGCCGGGTCGACCGTCTCGGCGGTGTCGCCGGCGGCGTACTGGTAGCCCGAGCGCCCCCGGATGCGCTGGTCGCCGCCCGAGCAGAACGCCCAGCCGCCGTCCTGCTCACCGGCAACGGGCCGTCCCCCAAGGACGGCGGCTGGG
>JBKJQM010000347.1:0-4108 GCA_046594005.1 Mycobacteriales bacterium | reverse complement strand
AGCGCGTCGTGGTCCAGGACCCGCTGCGCCTCCGGGTAGCCGGTGTTGTGCACCTGGAAGCCGCGGTCGAGCAGCAGGCCGTCCACCGCGTCGGTGCGGACGCGCCCGCCGACGCCGCCGGACGCCTCCACGACGAGAACCTCGACGCCGGCGGCCTGCAGGCGGCGGGCGCACGCGAGCCCGGCGAGGCCGGCCCCCACGACGACCACCTCTGCCACGCCGGCAGCCTAGGTCGGCTCCACGCACAACGCCCTGTGGACGACTGGTCCGGACCGTCCGGGGTGCGGGACAGTGCCGTGGTGAGCGAGGTCTGGTCCCTGCCCGGCTACGACGTGCACGCCCTGATCGGGTTCGGGGCGACCGGCGAGGTCTGGCGCGCCCGTGAGCTCGCGACCGGCGACACGGTCGCGCTCAAGCGGCTCAAGGACGGCGCGGACCCGGCAGCGGTCGAGGCGCTGCGCCGCGAGGCGTCACTGCTTCGGACCCTCGACACGCCCTACGTCGTGCGGCTGCGCGCGGTCCTCGGCGAGGGCGCCGACGCCGTGCTCGTCCTCGACCACGCCCCTGGCGGGTCGCTCGCGACGCTGCTCACCCGTCGCGGTCCGCTCGACGCCGGTGAGGTCGTGACGGTGGGAGCTCCCCTGGCGCAGGCGCTCGCCGCCGCCCACGCGCGGGCCCTCGTGCACGGCGACGTGTCGCCGGCCAACGTGCTGTTTACCGCTGAGGGGATGCCGCTGCTGGCCGACCTGGGGGTCGCGCGCCTCGCGGGGGAGCGGCTCGCGCAGGTCGACGGGACGGCGGAGTACGTCGACCCGGCGGTGGCGGGCGGTGGGGAGCCCGACGCGGCAGCGGACGTCTGGGCGCTCGCGGCGGTCTGCCACCACATGCTGGCCGGGTCCGCGCCCCACGACGGCGAGGACGTCGGTCAGGTGCTCGCTGCTGCTGCGGCCGGCTCCCGCGCACCCCTGGGGCTGCTCGCCCCGGACGCGCCGCGGGCCCTGGTGCACGCCATCGAGGCGGGTCTGGTGGCCGACCCGGCGCAGCGCCCTGATGCGGCGGCCTTCGCCTCGCTGCTGCGCCGGGCGCACGCGACGGCGCCGGTGCGGCTGACCGGCGCGCTCGCCGCCGCGGCCGCGCTCGCCGAGGTCCGGCCGACGCACGCCGTGCGCGCCGCCGCACCGGCCGCTCCGGCCTCGCACCGCCGCGGGCGCCGGCCGTCCGGCAGCGCGCTGCTGGTGGCCGCGCTCGCGCTGCTCGTGGTGGCCGGCGGCGTCGCGGGCTGGCTGTCCGGCCGCGGGAGCGGGGAGGCGGTGGCCGGGCTGCCCGCTGCGAGCCCGGCGGCTGCCGCTGCTCCTGCGGTTCCCGTCGCCGCTCCGGCGCGGGCGGCGCCGGTCGCGCGGCCGCCCGCGCCGGACTTCGCCGCTGTGCTGGACCGGCTCGACGCGGCCCGCTCCGCGGCCTTCGGTGCGGCCGACGCGGGTGCGCTGTCCGGGGTCTACGCCCCGGGTTCGACCGGGTTGGCCGCCGATCGCCGTCTCGTCGAGCAGCTGGCCGCGGCGGGCCAGAGCGCGCACGGCCTGCGGCACGCCGTCCGCCGCGTCCAGGTCCTCTCGTCCGGCGCCGACCGCGCACGACTGCGGGTGGTGGACGTGCTGGCGGCGTACGAGGTGCGCGACGCCGCGGGCGCCGTCCTGCGACGCACCCCGGCGCGCGGCGAGGCGCCGTACGTCGTCGACCTGGTGCGCACACCGGCCGGGTGGCGGCTGGTGCAGGTGGTCCCGGCCTAGAGGGAGGCGGCGAGCGCCCCGTCGAGCGTCGGGTGTGCGAACGCGTAGCCACTGCGCTCCAGGGCGGTCGGCGCCAGCCGCTGACCGGTGAGGACGCCCTCCTGGGCGAACTCGCCGACCGCGAGCCTGAGGGCGAACCCCGGCACCGCGATCGGCAGCGTCGGCCGGTGCACCGCGCGACCGAGCGCCTTGGTGAACTCGCGGTTGGTCACCGCCGCGGGACCGACCAGGTTGACCGGCCCGGTCACGTCGGCCGTGAGCAGGTGGCGCATCGCCCCGACCGTGTCCGCGAGGCTGATCCAGCTGACGTACTGCCGGCCGCTCCCGAGCGGCGCACCGAGGCACGCTTTGAACAGCAGCAGCTGCTTGCCCACGATCCCGCCGTCGCCGGACAGCACGATGCCGGTGCGCAGGTGGGTCGTCCGGATGCCGGCGGCCTCCGCGGGTGCGGTCGCGCCCTCCCACTGCCGGCACACGTCGGCCAGGAAGCCCTGACCGCTGGGGCCCGCCTCGTCGGTGAGCCGGTCGCCGGTGTCGCCGTAGAAGCCGATCGCGCTCGCCGACAGCAGCACCTTCGGCGCCCCGCCGTCCGAGCGCTGGGCCTGGGCCATGGCCTGCGCGACGGCCGTCGTGCCGTCGACCCGGCTGTCCAGGACGACCTTCTTGCGGGCGGGCGTCCACCGCTTGTCGGCCACCCCGGCCCCGGCGAGGTGGACCACGCCGTCGAGGTCCTCGACCGCCTGCGGCTCCAGGCGGCGCGAGGACGGGTCCCAGGTGCGCTCGTCCGGTCCGGCGGCCCGGCTGCGCACGAAGCGGACGACGTCGTGGCCGTCCGCGCGCAGCGCCGCGACCAGGGGCGTGCCGATGAGCCCGGACGCGCCGGTGATCCCGATCTTCATGAGGACGATCCTGCCCGTCCCGGACGTGGGTGGCGAATCAGGGCGTGAGCGATCCGGCCAGCAGGTCGTCGAGGGCGGTCAGGTCGCCCCCGGCCGTCAGCGCGGGAGCGGTGCGGGGCACCCGGCGCCAGAGCAGCAGCAGCAGGTCGCCGGGTCGGCCGGTGAGGGTGGCCGCGGCCGGCATCGTGCCGAGGTCCCAGGTGCGGCCGGTCGTGGACACCAGCGTGACGCCGGTGCGCGGCGGGGGCGTGCGCTCCAGCGCGACCTGCCTCGGGTGGAGCGTCTCGACCACCTCCGCCACGCCGTCCTCGGCGAGGTCGTCGGGCACACCTCCCTGGCGGCCCACGGCCTGCTCGACGTCGACCCGGTGGACGACGGTCTCCAGCGCCTGCCGGCGGCACCAGAACCTCGCGGTGCCCGGACCGGCCAACGTCCAGCACGGCCGCTCCGGGTCGGTGTCCCGCAGCGTCCGGTGCAGGGCGTCCGCGCCGTCGCTGAGCCAGTCGGCCAGGCCGCCGTCCGGCACGTCGACCTCCGGCGGCCGCTGCCGCTCGCCGGTGCGTACGACGTCGGTCGCCCAGCGGTGGATCTGCCCGAGGTGCAGGACGAGGTCGCGCAGCGCCCACTGCGAGCAGGCCGGCACCGGTGCGTCCGGGTCGGCGGTCAGCAGGAGGTCCGCGATCACCGCGGCGTCGGCCTGCAGGTGCGCGAGGTGGTCGGGGCCGGTCATGCGGCGGAGCCTGGCACGCCGACGGCCCGCCCCCCGTGCAGGGGGCGGGCCGTCGGGGCGCGCGGGACTAGAGGCCGAGCTCGGCCGCGAAGTCGCCCTCCTCGAGGCGCTCCTTCACGGTGACCAGGAAGCGGGCGGCGTCGGCGCCGTCCACGATCCGGTGGTCGTAGGTCAGCGCCAGGAAGCACATCGAGCGGATCGCGACGACCTCGCCGAGGTCGGGGTCCTGGACGACGACCGGGCGCTTGACGACCGCCCCGGTGCCCAGGATGCCCACCTGCGGCTGGTTGATGATCGGCGTGTCGAACAGCGCGCCGCGCGAGCCGGTGTTGGTCAGCGTGAACGTCCCACCGCCCAGCTCGTCCGGCGTCACCGAGTTGGTGCGCGTACGGCCGGCGATGTCGGCGATCTTCTTCGCCAGGCCGGCGAGGTTGAGGTCACCGGCGCCGTGGACGACCGGCACCAGCAGCCCGCGCTCGGTGTCGACGGCGATGCCCAGGTGCACCGCGTCGTGGTAGGTGATCGTGCCGCCGTCCTGGTCGACGCTGGCGTTGACGACCGGGTGTGCCTTGAGGGCCTCGAGCGTCGCCTGGGCGAAGAACGGCATGAACGACAGCTTCACGCCCTCGCGCTGCTCGAACGCCGCCTTGGCCTGCTCGCGCAGCCGGGCGATCTTGGTGACGTCGACCTCG
>JBKJQM010000011.1:0-4079 GCA_046594005.1 Mycobacteriales bacterium | reverse complement strand
GCCTGACAGGGGCAAGGATGCCGGCATGGAGATCAAGCTGACGCTGGCGCTGCCCCGGGACGAGCTCTCCGTACCGGTCGCCCGGCGCATCCTCAGCCGGTCGCTGGACGTCCTCGGGGTGAAGCCGAGCGTCATCGCCGACATCGAGCTGGCCCTCACCGAGGCCTGCACCAATGTGCTCGACCACGCCACCGACACCCACGAGTACGAGCTGTCGGCCGGCATCGCCGGCACCGCGTGCGTGCTCGAGGTCATCGACCGCGGAGCCGGCTTCGACAGCGGTGAGAAGGGCCTGCAGGACGCGGCAGCGGCCGCCGAGGACGGTCGGGGCATCCAGCTGATGCGCGCACTGGTCGACAAGGTCACCTTCATCAGCAAGCCCCAGGTCGGGACGGTCGTGCACCTCGAGAAGCAGCTGGAGTGGCCGGAGGGTGCGGTCATCGAGCGGCTCGCCGAGCGGTCAGCGGCCACCGAGCACGGGCCGTGGTCGGAGGACCGCGATCCCGCGCCGCACTAGCCTGAGCCCATGACTGCCCGCATCGGAGTGGTGACCTTCCCCGGCAGCCTGGACGACCGGGACGCGCAGCGCGCGGTCCGGCTGGCAGGCGCGGAGGCGGTCGCGCTGTGGCACGCCGACGCGGACCTGCAGGGCGTCGACGCGGTGGTCCTGCCGGGTGGCTTCTCGTACGGGGACTACCTGCGCGCGGGCGCGATCGCCCGGTTCGCACCCGCGATGACGACCGTGGTCGAGCAGGCCGGGAAAGGCCTGCCGGTCCTGGGGATCTGCAACGGCTTCCAGGTGCTCTGCGAGTCAGGGCTGCTCCCCGGAGCGCTCACCCGCAACGCCCACCTGCACTTCGTCAACCGCGACCAGCGGCTGCGCGTCGACAGCACCGCCTCGCTGTGGACGGGCGGCTTCGAGGCTGGCCAGGAGATCGTGGTGCCGGTCAAGAACGGCGAGGGCAACTACATCGCCTCGGCCGAGGTTCTCGACCGTCTCGAGGGCGACGGCCATGTGGTGGCGCGCTACCTCGGCAGCAACCCCAACGGCAGTGCCAGGGACATCGCCGGCATCCGCAACGAGCGGGGCAACGTGGTCGGGATCATGCCGCACCCCGAGCACGCGGTGGAGGACCTCACCGGGCCCGGCACCGACGGCCTGGTCTTCTTCACCAGCGTGCTGCAGTCGCTCGTCCACAGCTCGGCCTGACAGCTCTCCGATCGACGGCGGCACGGCGATCGTCGTGACATGCCGACGTGCGAGGAGCACCATGACCGCCATGATGACGCTGCCGTTCCGGCCCGAGGGGTGGACCGTCGATGACCTCGACGACCTCCCCGCGGACGGCTACCGCTACGAGCTCATCGACGGCGCGCTCCTGGTGAGCCCGCCGCCCGAGCTGCCGCACCAGTACCTCACGGGACAGCTCGTCGTCATGCTGTCAGCCCAGCTGCCGGCCGCCTATCGGGCCGCACCGGCTCCGGGCCTGTACTTCGACGCCCGCAACTACCGCATCCCCGACGTCGTTGTGTTCCACCGCGAGCGGCTTGCCGGCGGACGCCTCGGCCCGGAAGACGTGCTGCTTGCCGTCGAGGTAGTGAGCCCGGGCAGCGTGCGCATGGATCGGGTCGCGAAGCCCGCCCAGTACGCCGCCGGCGGGATCCGCCATCTGTGGCGGGTCGAGCTGAACCCGCTCGAGCTCGTGGCGCACGAGCTTCGAGAGGGCGTCTACCGCGAGACCGGTCGGTACGACGGCCATGTTGACGTCGTGTCTCCGGTTCCGCTGCGGTTCCGGCTGCCCGACCTGCTCGAGTAGCCGGATGAAGCTGCTCCCTTGGCGTCCGGGCGGCTGGACGACCGACGACCTTCACCTGCTGCCACGCGGGGATGGGTGCACGTACGAGCTCTGCGACGGTGCGCTGTGGGTCGAGCCGCCGCCACCACCGGCGCACGCCCGCGTGGTCGAGGCCCTCGCTGCGGTGCTCGCGGAGGCCACGGCCGGCACCGACGTCGACGTCGCCCCGTGGCGGCCGTCGCCGCCACCCGACCTCGTCGACCTGGACCCGGACCTTGACGACGCCACGTCGTGGGTCGGTGTCGGCGACCCGGCCGCGGCAGATGGCTGGTCTGTCGAGCACGTCGAACACGTCCCGCAGGGCATCTGCCTCGAGCTGGTCGAGGGCAGCATCCACCTGCTTCCCGAGCCGACGGAGGAGCACCAGGCCGCCGTCCGGAAGCTGGCCACGGCCCTGTCCACCACGGGCGCGCAGGTGCAGACGCAGTCCGACGTCGTGCTCGGCCGAAGGACCCGGCTGCGGCCAGATGTCCTCGTCGGCGACCCAGCGACGGGTCCAGCGCGCCTCGTCATCGAGGTCAGCGAGCAGACGACGCAGACTGTCGACCGCCTGCTCCGGCCGGCGCTCTGGTCCGAGACGGGCGTGGCGCACTTCTGGCGCCTTGACCTCGACGATCGCGTCCTCATCACGCACGAGCTCGCCGGCGACGTCTACCGCGAGACGGCGCGCCTTACCGACGAGGTCGTCGTCGACGTCCCGGTCCCGCTGCGCTTCCGCCTGGCGGACCTGCTTCCCTGACCGCCGGTAGCCTCGGCGCTGTGACCGACACCGTCGAGCTGGCTGCCAAGGACCCCGATCTCGAGCAGCCGTACGCCGAGCTCGGCCTCAAGGACGACGAGTACGGCGCCATCAAGCAGGTGCTCGGCCGCCGCCCGACGCAGACCGAGCTGGCGATGTACTCGATCATGTGGAGCGAGCACTGCTCGTACAAGAGCAGCAAGGTGCACCTGCGCCAGTTCGGCGAGCTGCCCAAGGGCGACCGCATGCTTGTCGGCATGGGCGAGAACGCCGGCGTCGTCGACGTCGGCGAGGGCCTGGCGGTGACCTTCAAGGTCGAGTCGCACAACCACCCGAGCTACGTCGAGCCCTACCAGGGCGCGGCCACCGGCATCGGCGGCATCGTTCGCGACATCCTCACGATGGGGGCCCGGCCGATCCTCGTCATGGACCCGCTGCGCTTCGGCGACGCCGACCACCCGGACACCGCGCGCGTGCTGCCCGGCATCGTCGCGGGGATCGGCGGCTACGGGAACTGCCTGGGGCTGCCCAACATCGGCGGCGAGGTCGTCTTCGACCCCAGTTACCAGGGCAACCCGCTCGTGAACGCTCTGTGCCTCGGTGTGATGCCGGTCGACCGCATCCAGCTGTCCGCCGCCCGCGGTGTCGGCAACGTCGTCGTCCTTCTGGGCGCCAAGACCGGCCGCGACGGCATAGGCGGGGTCTCCGTCCTGGCGAGCGCGACCTTCGACGCCGACGGGCCCGCCCGCCGCCCGAGCGTCCAGGTCGGCGACCCCTTCACCGAGAAGCTCCTCATCGAGGCCTGCCTCGAGATGTACGACGCGAAGCTCGTCGAGGGCATCCAGGACCTCGGCGGCGCGGGCCCCACCTGCGCACTGACCGAGACTTCCGCCGCCGGGAAGTCGGGCATGCGCGCGCATCTCGACCGGGTGCCGCTGCGTGAGGCGTCGATGGAGCCGCACGAGGTCCTGGCCAGCGAGTCGCAGGAGCGGATGCTGGCGATCGTCACACCCGAGAATCTCCCGAAAGTACTTGCCCTGGGGGCGAAGTGGGGCGTCCTGGCCACCGCCATCGGCGAGGTCGTCGAGGGCGACCGGCTCGAGGTGCTCTGGCACGGCGAGGTCGTCGTGGACGTCCCGCCGGGCTCGCTCGCCGACGACGGCCCGGTCTACGAGCGCCCCATGAGCAGGCCGGCCGACCTCGACGCGCTGCAGGGCGCAGCCGCGCCGGCGTACCCGTCGACGGGCGAGCTGCGCGACCTGCTGCTGCAGATGGTGGCCTCGCCCAACCTCTGCAGCCGCCGCTGGGTCGTCGAGCAGTACGACCGCATCGTGATGGGCAACTCCGTCCTGGCCTGGCCGGAGGACGCCGGTGTCGTCCGGCTGTCGGAGGAGACCGGCCTCGGCATCGCGCTGGCGACCGACGGCAACGGCCGCTTCGCCCGCCTCGACCCGTACGCCGGTGCGCAGCGGCCGTTGCCGTCG
>JBKJQM010000465.1:0-5478 GCA_046594005.1 Mycobacteriales bacterium | reverse complement strand
TCCAGCGGGATCGCCGTCGAGCCGGGGCCCTTGCCGACGACCACGTCGACCCGGAAGTCCTCCATGGCGACGTACAGCAGCTCCTCGGCCGGGCGGGCGATGCGGTGGATCTCGTCGATGAACAGCACCTCGCCCTCCTGCAGGCTGCTGACCAGCGCGGCGAGGTCACCGGCCCGCTCCAGGGCCGGCCCGCTGGTGATCCTGATGCCCTTGCCGAGCTCGGCCGCGATGATCATCGCCAGCGAGGTCTTGCCCAGTCCCGGCGCTCCGGACAGCAGGACGTGGTCCGGCGGGCGGCCGCGGCGCCGCGCGCTCTCGAGCACCAGGCCGATCTGCTCGCGCACCCGCTCCTGGCCGACGAACTCGTCCAGCCGCTTGGGCCGCAGCGCCGCCTCGACGACGCGCTCCTGGTCGCCGGCACCGGCATCGACGTCCCGGTCGGTGTCGGTCTCCCGGGGGAAGCGCTCCGCCAGCTCGCGGTTCGCCAGCGCCGCGAGCTCGCGCGCGACCAGCTCCTCCTCGTTCACGACCGCGACTCGCTCATCGGGCCCGGCCCAGCTGCTGGAGGGCCTCGCGCAGCAGCGCCGGCACGTCGGCGTCGGTCGCGTCGGGGTGCCCGCCGGCCAGCTCGACGACGACCGCGTCGGCCTGGCCGCCGGTCCACCCGAGCCCGACGAGCGCCTGCGCGAGCGTGTCCCGCCAGCCGGGCGCCTGCGCGGACGCGACCGGTGCGGAGGCGCCCGGCAGCATCGCCTTGTCCTTGAGCTCGAGCACCATCCGCTGCGCCCCCTTCCGGCCGATGCCCGGGACGAGGCACAGCGCGACGAGGTCCTCGGTGACCAGCGCCCGGCGCACGGCGTCCGGGGTGTGCACGGTCAGCACCGCCTGGGCGAGACGGGGGCCGACACCGGAGGCGGTCTGCAGCAGCTCGAACAGCGCGCGCTCGTCGTCGTCGGCGAAGCCGTAGAGGGTGAGGTTGTCCTCCCGCACCACGAGCGAGGTGGCGAGCAGCGCCGGCTCGCCGACCCTCAGCCGCGCGCGGGTGCCCGCGGTGGTCTGGAGCGCCAGGCCCACGCCGCCGACGCGGATGACGACGCCCTCGGCGGTGAGCGCGGTGACAGTCCCCTCGACGGACGCGATCACCGGCGGACCGCCAGGACCGCGGCGGCCATGCGGGCCTGCACCGGCGCGCGCCACAGGTGGCAGATCGCGAGCGCGAGCGCGTCGGCGGCGTCGGCCGGCTTCGGCGGGCCGTCGAGCCGGAGCAGCCGGGCGACCATGGCGCCGACCTGTGCCTTGTCGGCCCGGCCGTTGCCGGTGACGGCGGCCTTGACCTCGGACGGCGTGTGCAGGACGACCGGCAGGCCGCGGCGGGCGGCGCAGGTGATGGCGAGCGCGCCTGCCTGCGCGGTGCCCATGACGGTGCGGACGTTGGCCTGCGCGAAGACCCGCTCGACGGCGACCGCGTCGGGCTGCAGGCGGTCGAGCCAGTCGTCGAAGGCCATCTCGAGCGCGACCAGGCGCGGGCCGAGGTCGTCGGTGGCGGGCGTGCGTACGACCCCGACCTCCACCAGGGCGACGCGGCCGGGCACGCCCTCGACGACGCCGAGGCCGCACCGGGTCAGCCCGGGGTCGACGCCGAGCACCCGCACCTGCACTCCCCTGGTCGTACGAACACGTGTTCGCACTCTAGAGCGGGCAGGGGCTAGGCGGACTCTCCGACGCGCTCCATGACCTCGTCGCTGATGTCGAAGTTCGCGTAGACGTTCTGCACGTCGTCCAGGTCCTCGAGGGCGTCGACGAGCCGGAGCACCTTGACGGCGGCCTCGTCCTCGAGCGGCACGCTGACGCTGGGCATCCAGGCGATGTCGGCCGACTCGACGTCGAAGCCGGAATCGGTGCAGGTCAGCCGGACGGCATGGGTGTCGGTGGCGTCGCAGACGACCTCGAAGTGCTCGTCGAGGTCGTTGACCTCCTCCGCGCCGGCGTCGAGCACGGCGAGCAGCACGTCGTCCTCGGTCAGCCCGTCGCTTTTGACGACGAGGATGACGCCCTTGCGGCCGAACAGGTAGGACACCGAGCCGGGGTCGGCCGGATTGCCGCCGTTGCGCGTGATGGCGGTCCGCACCTCGGCGTTCGCGCGGTTGCGGTTGTCGGTGAGGCACTCGACGAGCACGGCGACGCCGCTGGGGCCGTACGCCTCGTACATGATCTCCTCGTACGCCGCGGCGTCACCGAGCTCGCCGCTGCCGCGCTTGATGGCGCGGTCGATGTTGTCGGCAGGGACGGACAGCCGCTTGGCGCCGGAGATGGCGTCGGCCAGGCGCGGGTTGCCGGCCGGGTCGCCTCCGCCGGTCTTCGCCGCCACCTCGATCGTCTTGATCAGCTTGGCGAAGAGCTTGCCGCGCTTGGCGTCGATCGCGCCCTTCTTGTGCTTGGTCGTCGCCCACTTGGAGTGGCCACTCATGCTCTCGCCTTCCTCACCATGTCGACGAACAGCCCGTGCACGCGGTCGTCGCCGGTCAGCTCCGGGTGGAACGAGGTCGCCAGGAGGGGACCCTGGCGGACGGCCACGACCCTACCCGCGGCGGGTCCGTCCCCCGGGACGGCAGCCAGCACCTCGACGTCGCTCCCGGTGCTCTCGACCCACGGTGCGCGGATGAAGACGGCGTGCACGTCGCCGACGCCCGAGAAGGCCAGATCGGTCTCGAAGCTGTCGACCTGCCGGCCGAACGCGTTGCGGCGCACGACCACGTCGAGCCCGCCCAGGCCCTGCTGGTCGGGCCGTCCGTCGAGCACCCGGTCGGCCAGCAGGATCATGCCGGCGCAGGAGCCGTAGACGGGCAGGCCGCCCGCGACCTGCTCGCGCAGCGGCTCCAGCAGCTCGAACACCTGCAGCAGCCGGCTGATCGTCGTGCTCTCACCACCGGGCAGCACCAGCCCGTCCAGCCCGTCGAGGTCCGCGACCCGGCGTACGTGCACGGTGTCCGCGCCGGCCGCACGCAGCGCACGGTCGTGCTCCCGCACGTCGCCCTGCAGCGCCAGGACACCGACCCGCGGCGCGTTCACGTATGACCACCGTGATCAACGCGGGAAGTCCCGCGGTTCCGGGGGGCGGAGAGCACGGGAAAGGCGGCGTTGATCACGGGGACGGGAGGTACGGCTACCAGCCGCGGGTCGCCAGCAGGTCGCCGGCACCGAGGGACTCGGCGGAGATGCCCACCATGGCCTCGCCCAACCCGCGGCTGACCTTCGCGATGCGCTCGGCGTCGGTGGAGTAGGCGGTCGCCTCGACGCACGCGCGGGCGCGGCTCGCCGGGTCGCCGCTCTTGAAGATGCCGGAGCCGATGAAGACGCCGTCCGTGCCGAGCTGCATCATCATCGCCGCGTCGGCGGGGGTGGCGACGCCGCCGGCGGTGAACATGACGACGGGCAGCCGGCCCAGGGACGCGGTCTCGCGGACCAGGTCGATCGGCGCGGCCATCAGCTTGGCGGCCTCGAACAGCTCCGCGTCGTCCATGACCGTCAGCTTCTTGATGGCACCCAGGATCGTGCGCAGGTGCGTCGTCGCCTGGGAGACGTCGCCGGTGCCGGCCTCGCCCTTGGTGCGGATCATCGCCGCGCCCTCGGAGATGCGGCGCAGGGCCTCGCCGAGGTTGGTGGCGCCGCAGACGAACGGGACGGTGAACGCGCGCTTGTCGATGTGGTGCGCGTAGTCGGCCGGGGTGAGGACCTCCGACTCGTCGATGTAGTCGACGCCGATGGCCTGCAGGACCTGGGCCTCGACGAAGTGGCCGATCCGGGCCTTGGCCATCACCGGGATGGACACGGCGGCCTGGATGCCGTCGATCATGTCGGGGTCGCTCATCCGGGCCACACCGCCGTCGCGGCGGATGTCGGCGGGGACGCGCTCGAGGGCCATGACGGCAACTGCGCCCGCGTCCTCCGCGATGCGCGCCTGCTCGGCGTCGACGACGTCCATGATGACGCCGCCCTTGAGCATCTCGGCCATGCCGCGCTTCACGCGGTCGGTGCCGAGCTGGGTGTCAGGAGTGGTGTCGGCGGGCATGGCAGTTCCTCGCGTCGAAAGGGTGGAGAACCTCTCCAGCGTAGGTCAGCCGACCTGCAACGGCCGCCCGGCAGGGACCAGCAGGACGAGCGTCGGACCGGGCTTGAGAGGCAGATCACGCCCCTTGTCGTCGAGGTAGCGGGTGCCGGTGTTGCCGACCAGCCGACGCCACGTCCCGGACAGCCGCCGGCCGTCGCGAAGCACCGCCACAGCGCCGGTGCCGATGGTGGTCGTGTACGGCGTCGGGTTGCCGAGCACGTCCACGTACCGGCTCGAGGCGATCTTCACGTGCTGCACCACGACGTTCGCGGGGGCGTAGTCCTTCATACGGTCGCCCTCCTGGTAGACGGCGTAGCGGCCGGTGCGCGCGTCGTACTCAGCGGTCACCTTCGTGATCGGCGAGAACCTCACCGACGCGCGGGCGGCCGGGAACCCGGCGCCCGCCCGTAGCGGCGCGAAGTGGAGGCCGATGTCCTTCACCTTCGCGCCTCCGGGGCGGGCCTGCTCGATCTTCTGCGGCGAGGTGAAGAAGTTGTAGGCGTCCTTGCGCTTCTCGGCCTTGCGGTACGGCCCGGGCAGCACCTCGAAGTTGGCGTCGAGGACCCGGCCCTCCTTGGCCGCCTGCGCGAACGTCGCAAGCACACCGACGTTGCCGCCGGAGCCGCCGAGCGCGACCTTGCCGAACTGCTGCAGCAGCTCGAGGTCGCCCTCGCGCACGCTGCGGATCGGGCCGACCTCGAAGGCGGTCGCCGGCGCGAAGACGGCGAGGAACCGGCTGGACCCGCCCTCCATCAGCTCCTGGTAGATGAGCGACGCGTGGTCCAGGCCCCGGTGGTAGGGCCGGGCGAGCGGCGAGTTGTCGATCTTGAGCGCGACGACGCTGCCCTGCGGCACCTTCCCCTGGCCGGTGAGCGGATCGCTCGTCAGTCCCGCCTTCGCGACCGGCTTGGCCGTCGTCGCGGCGGCGCTCGGAGCGGTCGTCGTCGTGGTGGCCCGTGGTGCGGCGCTGCCTCCGGCCTCGGCGTCCCCCCCGCACGCCGACACCGCGGCGCCGAGCAGGCAGCCGGCCAGCACGAGGGCAGCGGAACGGGACGTTCGGGACGGACGAGGAGCACTCACGGAAACGAGGCTAGGCGGCCTCCCGGCCGGTGCGCAGCAGGACGCGCAGTCAGTGCGGGATCGTCGTGTCGTCGATCTCGAAGTACTGGGGAAGCGCGCGGTGCCCGGCCAGCCGCAGCGCGCGCGGCATGCGGCGCAGACGGACGGCGCGGGTGTCGCGGACCGCGGCGTTGTGGAACGAGCGGGCCAGTCCGACGCGGGTCGACGCCGTCTCGAGCTCCTCGAGGTCGGCGCCCGGCGGCAGCAGCGGCACCGCCGAGCGCAACGCGCCCGACAGGTCGTTCTCGTAC
>JBKJQM010000464.1:0-8251 GCA_046594005.1 Mycobacteriales bacterium | reverse complement strand
CCCCACGACCAGCGGCCGGTCGGCGCACGGCACCGGGCCGTACGGCGCGATGTTCGGGTGGTCGTTGCCGGTGAACGCCGGCACGACGCCGCCGACCAGGGCGTTGGACGCCTGGTTGACCAGCATCGACACGGCTGCCTCGAGCAGTCCCACCTCGACGCGCAGCGGCTGGCGCGACACGAGACCGGCGACCGCACCGACGGCGGCGTACAGGCCGGTCACGACGTCCGCGACAGCGACGCCCACCTTCGTCGGCTCGGTCGTGCCGGTCACCGACATGAGCCCGCTGCGGGCCTGCACCATGACGTCGTAGCCGGGCTTGTCGCCGTCGGGTCCGTCACCGCCGGCGCCGCGCACGGACACCCACGCCGCGGACGTCTGCTCACGCAGTGCGGCCAGGCCCAGCGCCTCGAGGTGGCGGGGCAGGAAGTTCTCGACGACCACGTCGGCGGTCTGCGCCAGGCGCCGTACGACAGCCTGCGCCGCGGCCGTCGTCAGGTCCAGCGCGACGGAGCGGCGGTCGCGGTTGACCGAGAAGAAGTACGTCGCGTCGTCACCGTGGAAGGGCGGCCCCCAGCGCCGCGTGTCGTCGCCGAGCCCGGGCCGCTCGACCTTGAGGACGTCGGCACCGAGGTCGGCCAGCACCATGCAGCAGTAGGGGCCGGCGAGGACCCGTGACAGGTCCAGGACGCGCACGCCCGACAGCGGTCCGGGAGCGGCGTCGACGTGCGGCCAGCCGGGGCCGTGCGCCAGGGCGGCGTCCAGGTCCTCGGTCACCCGGTGACCCTTCCACGCGACCGGCAGCGGCCGCTGCGGACCACGCCGCACACATCGTGATCCCCTCGGGCAGCCGGCCGAGCGTGACCGCTGGTGGCGGCGATCACGACGTGTGCGGGCGGGACCGCTCGTCTGGCTAGCCTCGACAGATGGCCCATGACCCGCGTGCCCTGCCGGAGGACGTGAGCGCGTTCCTCACCGAGCGGCACCTCGCCACCCTCACGACGCTGCGCCCGGACGGGACGCCGCACGTCGTCGCGGTCGGCTTCACCTGGGACCCCGACGCGCAGCTGGTGCGGGTGATCACGAACGGCACCTCGCGCAAGGTGGTGCACGTGCGGCAGGGCTCGCCACGCGCCGTGGTCGCACAGGTCGACCGGGCGAGATGGCTCTCCCTGGAGGGGGTTCCGACGGTGAGCGACGACCCCGAGCGGGTCGCCGAGGCGGTCCGGCGCTACGCCGGGCGCTACCGGCAGCCGGCCGAGAACCCCATGAGGGTGGTGATCGAGATCGCCGTCGACCGCATCCTGGGCCGCGGCTAGGACGGCTCGGCGAGCGGCGCCTGGCGGCCCTCCCACGGCGTGCTGAGGACCACCGTCGTACGGGTCGACACGCCTGCGGCGGCACGTACCTCCTGCAGCAGCTGCTCGAGCTCCGCGGGTCCGGCCACGCGCACCTGCAGGATGTAGCTCTCCTCGCCCGCGACGCTGTGGCAAGCCTCGACGGCGCTCAGGTGACGGAGCCGCTCGGGGGCGTCGTCCGGCGCCGCCGGGTCGATCGGCTGGATCGAGATGAACGCCGACAGCGGCAGGCCGGCGGTCACCGGGTCGACGCGCGCCGTGTAGCCCGTGACGGCGCCGCGCTGCTCGAGCCGACGGACCCGCTGGTGCACGGCGCTGGTCGACAGACCGGTGTCGCGGGCGAGGTCGGCGTACGACCTCCGTCCGTCCTCGACCAGCAGCGCGAGCAGCTGCCGGTCGAGGTCGTCGAGCGGCACCGGGGCGGTCACGACGTGAGCGACCGGCCGATGACCAGGCGCTGGACCTGGTTGGTGCCCTCGACGATCTGCAAGATCTTGGCCTCCCGCATGTAGCGCTCGGCCGGGAAGTCCTCGACGTAGCCGTAGCCGCCCAGCACCTGAACGGCGTCGGTGGCCACCCGCATGGCGGTGTCGGTCGCGAAGAGCTTGCTCATCGCGGCCTTCGCGGCGAAGGGCTGGCCGGCGTCGCGCATGCGGGCCGTCGACAGGTACAGCGACCTGGCGGCCTCGACCTGGGTGGCCATGTCGGCGAGCAGGAACGACAGCCCCTGGAAGTCGGCGATCCGCTGCCCGAACTGCTTGCGCTCCTTCGCGTAGTCGACCGCGGTGTCCAGGGCTGCCTGCGCGAGACCGACTGCGCAGGCGGCGATCCCGAGGCGTCCGCCGTCCAGCGCGCTCATGGCGATGCGGAATCCCTGGCCCTCGTCCCCGAGCAGCCGGTCGGCGGGCACCCGCGCGTCCTCGAGCAGGATGGTCGCCGTGGTGCTGGACCGCATGCCCATCTTCCGCTCGGGCGGCTGCGGCGAAAGACCCGGCGTCGTGGACTCCGCGAGCAGGCACGAGATGCCCTTGGGGCCGGCCTCCCCCGTGCGAACCATCAGGTTGTAGAAGTCGGCCTCGCCGCCGTGGGTCACCCACGCCTTGGCGCCGTCGACGACGTACGCGTCGCCATCGCGCGTCGCCCGCGTGGTCAGGGCGGCGGCGTCCGAGCCGCTGCCGGCCTCGGACAGGCAGTACGCCCCGAGCAGCTCGCCGCCCACCATGTCCGGGAGCCAGCGCTGCTTCTGCTGCTCGGTGCCGTACGCCGACAACGGGAAGCAGGACAGCGTGTGGACGCTGGTCCCGAGGCCGACCGCGAGCCAGCCGCGGCTGAGCTCCTCGAGCACCTGCAGGTAGACCTCGTACGACTGCTCGGCGCCGCCGTACCGCTCCTCGTACGGCAGGCCCAGCAGGCCCGCCTTGCCCAGCGTCCGGAACAGCTCGCGGGGGAACTCGGAGCGCGCCTCGCCCTCCGCGGCGCGCGGAGCGACCTCGCCCTCGACGAGGTCGCGGGTGAGCTCGAGCAGCGCTTCGGCCTCGGGGGTGGGCAGGCTGCGGACGACGGCGGTCACGCTCGGAGCCTAGTGGCGGGTCGCTGCTCTGGCAGGCTGCGCGCATGCCCGGCCAGCTGACCCTGCTCGACGCCCCCTCGCTCTGGTACCGCGCCTTCCACGGCGTCCCGGAGAGCATCACCGCCCCCGACGGCACGCCGGTCAACGCGGTGCGCGGCACGATCGACCTGATCGCACGGATCGTGAAGGACACCCGGCCGGCCCGGCTCGTGGCCTGCCTGGACCTCGACTGGCGGCCCGCCTTCCGGGTGGCGGCGGTCCCGTCGTACAAGTCGCACCGGCTCACCGAGAACGGTGCGGAGGCCGAGCCCGAGTCGCTCGCCCCGCAGGTGGCCGTGCTGCTGGAGGTGCTCGACGCGGTCGGCATCGCGGTGGTCGGCGCCGAGGGCCACGAGGCCGATGACGTGCTCGGGACGCTCAGCGCCCGCGAGACCGGCGCCGTCGACGTGGTCTCCGGCGACCGCGACATGTTCCAGCTGGTGCGCGACGACGGCCCGGTGCGGGTGCTCTACGCCGTCGAGAAGCTCAAGCCGTACGGCGTCGCCGAGGTGGCCGCGAAGTACGGAATCCCGGGCGCCGGCTACGCCGAGTACGCCGTGCTGCGGGGCGATCCCAGCGACGGGCTGCCCGGTGTGAAGGGTGTCGGCGACAAGACGGCCGCTGCGCTGGTGGCCCGCTTCGGCACGGTCGAGGCGATCGTCGCTGCTCTGGACACCGGGGTGGAGGACGGCTTCCCGGCAGGTGCCCGCGCCAAGCTCGAGGCCGCCCGTGACTACCTGGCGGTGGCGCCGGCAGTCACGCGTACGGTCCGCGACCTGCCGATCCCGGAGCTCGACGACGCGCTGCCGCGGACCCCGCGCGACCCCGAGCGACTGGTCGCGCTGTCGGACCGCTGGGGCCTGGACAGCCCGCTGGACCGGCTGCTCGCCGCCCTCGAGGTCGCCCACTCCCGCTGACCCCACCCCCGCTGATCATCCGCAGGACATGTGCGCATGGGGGGCGCTCGAGGGGCGTCTTGCGCACGGATGCTGCGGATGATCTGCGGGGACGGGCGCGGATCAGCCGCCGGAGTGGAAGGCGCCGGCGTCGTCGGGCGGCGTCGGGTCCATCGTGTCGCGCAGCCAGTGCTCGGGCAGCACGACGTGCCGCGGGCCCTGGACGTGGCCGCGCGGGAGCGACTCCGAGCCGACCGGGAGCTCGGCGGTCGGGTCGAGCGCGTCGAGCAGCTCGTCGAGCTCCGCCAGCGAGGAGGCCATCGCGAGCCGCTTGCGCGCGGCGCCGCCCACGGGGTAGCCGGTCATGTACCAGCCGGTTTGCCGGCGGAAGTCGCGTACGGCGAACCCCTCGTCGCCGCGGGCCTCGACCAGGGCGCGGGCGTGCCGCTTCATGACCGGCACGACCTCGCCGATCGGCGGCGGGCCGGACTGCGGCCGGCCGGCGAAGGCGTCGGCCAGGTCGCGGAACAGCCACGGCCTGCCCAGGCAGCCGCGGCCGACGACGACGCCGTCGCAGCCGGTCTCGGCCATCATCCGGAGCGCGTCGTCGGCGGTCCAGATGTCGCCGTTGCCGAGCACCGGGATGCTCGTGACCGTCTCCTTGAGCGTCGCGATCGCCGACCAGTCGGCGCGGCCGCTGTAGAACTGCTCAGCGGTGCGGGCGTGCAGCGCGACGGCGGCGGCGCCCTCGTCCTCGGCGCGGCGGCCGGCCTCGAGGTAGGTCAGGTGCGCGTCGTCGATGCCCTTGCGCATCTTGACCGTGACCGGGACCGCGCCGGCCGCGCGGACCGCCGAGCGAACCAGGTCGCCGAACAGCACCGGGTGGGCCGGCAGCGCCGACCCGCCGCCGCGACGCGTGACCTTCGGCGACGGGCAGCCGACGTTGAGGTCGACGTGGTCCACGCCGTCCTCGTCGACGAGCTGGCGCACGGCTGCGCCCACGACGTCCGGGTTGGTGGCGTACAGCTGGATGCTGCGGACGCTCTCGTCGGGCCCGAAGGACGCCCGCCGCCGCGTGTTGTCGTTGATCTCGAGAAGTGCTCGTGCGCTGACCATCTCGCTGACGTAGAGCCCGGCGCCGTACGACCTGCACAGCGACCGGTAGGCGGCGTTCGTCACGCCGGCCATGGGCGCGAGGACCACGGGCAGGTCGACCTGCAGCGGGCCGATCTTCAGGCCGTCGCTCATGTCGCCCACAGGTCGATGAACTGCACGTCGAGCTCGGCCAGCAAGGTGCGCAGCAGGGGCAGCGACAGCCCGATGACGTTGCCCGGGTCGCCGTCGATGCCGTCGACGAAGGGGGCAGACCGGCCGTCGAGGGTGAACGCCCCGGCGACGTGCAGCGGCTCGCCCGTCGCGACGTACGCTTCGACCTCGGCGTCACTGGGGGTCCCGAAGCGGACCTCGGTGGCGCCGACTCCCGACGCTGTGCGCCCGGTGCCGGCGTCCACGACCGTGTGGCCGGTCAGCAGCGTGCCGGTGCGCCCGCGCATGGCGTGCCAGCGCCGTACCGCCACGTCGGGGGTGTGCGGCTTGCCCAGCACCTCGCTGTCGAGCAGCAGCATTGAGTCGCAGCCGACCACGAGCGCGTCGGACAGGCCGGCGGCCACCGCGAGGGCCTTCTTGAGAGCCAGCTCCTGCACGACCGCGCGGGGCTCGGTGGCCTCGACCACCGACTCGTCGACGTCGCTGACGACGACCTCCGGGTCGAAGCCGGCGTCACGCAGCAGCCGCAGGCGTGCGGGCGAGGCGCTGGCGAGCACGAGCGGGCGGGCGGTCACGTGGGACGACGCTACCGGCGCCCGTCCAGGAAGGTCCGCTGATCATCCGCAGGATCGGTGCGCAAGAGGCCCCTGCGCGGCCTGCTGTGCGCACTGATGCTGCGGATGATCTGCAGAGGGGTGGGCGGGTCAGCCGACGGAGGTGTACGCGACGACGCCTCGGCGGACGCCGTCCATGGCCTTCCTGGTGGTCCGCTTGAGCTGCGTGCCGTTCGGCGACAGGTCCTCGGCGACCAGGGCGATCTGCCCCAGCAGGTCGACCAGCTGCTTGCACCAGCGCACGAAGTCGCCGGCGGTCATGTCCGGGTCGTCGTCGAGCACCTGCTCGAGGCGGGCGCCACCGGCCCAGCGCCAGGTGGCCCAGGCGAAGCCGTGGTCGGGCCGCTTGAGGAACTGCACGCCGCTGGTGCTCTCGAGGTCGGCGAGCCGGCCCCACAGCCGGTCCATCTCGGCCAGCGCGGTCTGGACGCCGCCGGAGGGCACGACCGGGTTGGACTCGTCGGCGCGGCGGCTCGCGTAGACCAGCGCCGAGACCACGGCGGCGAGCTCCGCGGGCGAGAGGTCGTCCCAGAGCCCGGCCCGCAGGCTCTCGACCGCGAGCAGGTCGGACTCGCTGTAGACCCGCGCCAGTGACGAGCCCGCCGGGGTGACCTGCTCGCCGGCGAGGTAGCCCAGGTCGTCGAGCACCGCGCAGACCTTGTCGAAGGTGCGGGCGATCGAGGACGTCTTGCCGGCGACGCGGCGCTCGAGCGCGTCGGTCTCGCCGCGCAGCCGGCGCCACCGCTCCGCCCAGCGCATGTGAGCCTCGCGGTCGTCGCAGCCGTGGACCGGGTGCCGGCGCAGGGCCGCGCGCAGCGAGCTCAGCTGGTCGTCGTCGCCCGCGGCGGACCGCCCACGACGGCCCCGCTCGGCAGGCGGGACGTCGACGGAGCGCAGCGCCGAGGCGAGGTCGCGGCGGGAGGCCGGCACGCGGTGGTTGAAGCCCTTGGGGATGCGCATCCGGGTGAGCGGCTCGACGGAGCCCGGGAAGTCGGCGAGCGACAGCCGCCCGGCCCAGCGGTCCTCGGTGAGCACCAGCGGGTGGGCCTCGCCGTTGCTGCCGACCCCCGGGTCGAGCACGACGGCGAGCCCGGACCGCCGACCGGACGGCACGCGTACGACGTCGCCGATCCGCAGCTGCTCGAGCGAGGCAGCTGCGGCCGCCCGGCGCTGGGAGGCCCCGGTACGGGCGAGCTCCTGCTCGCGGCGCTTGAGCTCGGCGCGCAGCCGGCCGTACTCCTCGGCATCCCCGAGGTGGCAGGTCATGGACGCCCGGTAGCCCTCGAGCCCCTCGAGGTTGCGGCTGATCTGGCGGGCGATCCCGACCACGGAGGCGTCCGCCTGGAACTGCGCGAACGAGCTCTCCAGCAGCGTGCGCGCCTGCTCGCGGCCGAGCGCCCCGACCAGGTTGACGGCCATGTTGTAGCTGGGCCGGAAGGACGACTTCAGCGGGTAAGTGCGGGTCGACGCGAGGCCGGCCACCTGGGCCGGGTCCATGCCCGGCTGCCACAGCACGACGGCGTGGCCCTCGACGTCGATGCCGCGGCGGCCTGCGCGGCCGGTGAGCTGGGTGTACTCCCCCGGGGTCACGTCGGCGTGCGTCTCGCCGTTCCACTTGGTCAGCTTCTCGAGCACCACCGAGCGGGCCGGCATGTTGATGCCGAGCGCCAGCGTCTCGGTGGCGAACACGGCCTTGACCAGGCCGGAGAGGAACAGCTCCTCCACGACCTCCTTGAAGGTCGGCAGCATCCCGGCGTGGTGGGCCGCGAACCCGCGCTGCAGCCCGTCGAGCCACTCCCAGTAGCCCAGCACGCGCAGGTCCTCACGGGGCAGCGTGGCCGTCCGGCGCTCGACGAGGAGCCGCACCTGCTCGGCCTCCTCGGAGGTGTTCAGCCGCAGCCCCGAGCGCACGCACTGCTCGACCGCCGCGGCGCAGCCTGCCCGGCTGAAGATGAAGGTGATCGCCGGCAGCAGCCCCTGGCTGTCCAGCCGCTGAAGGACGTCGGGCCTGCTGACCACCGGCCTTCTGAAGCCGGAGGGCCCACCGCGCCCGGCCCTCCCGCGGGTCGACGGCAGCCGCCCCTCGTCCCGCGCGATGCGCACCAGCTGCGGGTTGACCTCACGCCCTTCGAACAGGTCGTACAGCCGCGTCCCCACCAGCACGTGCTGCCACAGCGGGACCGGCCGGTGCTCCTCGACCACGATCTCGGTGTCGCCGCGCACCGTCCCGAGCCACTCGCCGAACTCCTCGGCGTTGCTGACGGTGGCCGACAGCGAGGTGACCTGCACGTCCTCCGGGAGGTGGATGATCACCTCTTCCCAGACGGCGCCGCGCTCGCGGTCGGCCAGGTAGTGCACCTCGTCCATGACCACGTGCGCCAGGCCGCGCAGCCGGTCGGCCGCGTCACCGCCGGTGCGGCCGCGGGCGTACAGCATGTTGCGCAGGACCTCGGTCGTCATGACCACGACGTCGGCGTCGCCGTTGACGGCGTTGTCACCGGTGAGCAG
>JBKJQM010000336.1:0-4609 GCA_046594005.1 Mycobacteriales bacterium | reverse complement strand
CGCGGCTCAGTGCCTGGCGCATCCGCTCGGCCACCGCGATCGCGGCGGCCGGCCCGTCGAGGTCGTCGAGGACCACCACGAACTCGTCCCCGCCCATGCGCCCGGCGACGTCCCCGCTGCGCAGCTCACCGCTGATCGCCTCCGCGACGCCGACCAGCAGCTCGTCGCCGAGCGCATGGCCGTAGGAGTCGTTGACCAGCTTGAAGTGGTCGAGGTCGCAGAACAGCACGGCAACGCAGCGGCCGTCCTCGCGGCGGCGGCGCAGCAGCTCCTCGAGGTGGTCGAGCAGCCGGGTCCGGTTGGCGAGTCCGGTCAGAGCATCCGTCGTGGCCTGGCGACGCAGCGCCCTCTCAGCCCGGCGCTGGTCGGTCACGTCCTGCATCTGGACCAGGACGCGCAGGACGCCGCGGCTGGTGATGCGGGTGGCGACGACCAGGCCGCACGTGATGCCGTCTCGACTCCGTACGACGCCCTCGGCCGAAGGCAGCTCGCCGGAGGCGACAGCGAGGACGGCGAGGCGTACGGCGTCCCCGTCCTCGTCGTGCGCGACGTCCCAGCAGCGCGTGCCCACCAGGGAGCGCTCCGAGGCGCCGACCATCGCGGCGTACGTGCGGTTCACCTGCACGAAGACCCCGGTGTCGTCGACCAGCGCCATCCCGAGGGGCGCGTCCTCGAAGCTGGCCCGGAACAGCTCGGCGCTCTGGGTCAGCTCGGTATGCATGCGAGCACGGTCGATCGCCAGCGCGGCCTGGACCGCGAACCGCTCCAGCAGCTCGACGGTCGCCGGGACCGGCCGACGCCCGTCGGTCGGGACGTCCACGGACAGCACGCCGACGAGCTCGCCGGAGCTGGCCCGCAGGGGCGCGAACAGGGCGTCCATCGGGTGCCAGTCACCCGGGTCGTCGCTGACCGCGAGGTCCGGGACCCAGGACAGGAGCTCGTCGAGGTCGTCGCCGCCCTGACCGTCGACGAAGCGCAGCCCGCCCAGCGGCATCGACCGCGCCAGCATCCGGTCCCACAGGTGCAGCGACTGGCTGGTGCCGAGCAGGACGTCGCGCACGTCGGAGGGGCCGGCGACGACGGCGACCTCCAGCGCGTCCCCCGAGAGCAGATTCAGGACGGCCACCTCGAACCCGAGGCTGTCGACCACGGCGCTCGCGACGTGCTCGAGCGTCTCGCGCAGGTCCAGGCTCGAGGCGACGCGGGCGGCGACGTCGCTCAGGACCTCGAGCGCACGCAGCCGAGCACGCAGCGCCTCCACGTCGTCGGCGTGCGGCGATGCATCGTCGGCGGGCAGGCGCGGACCCCACACGGGGACCGACAGCGGGCGCATCACCTGGAGAGCATCGGCACGCGGCGGCAGCGGCAGGAGCGCCCAGCCGGGCCAGGCGGCCTGGTCATCCCGGCCCAGACCTGGTCTGGTGTCCAGGGTCCTGCCGGATGGCCCGCGGGTGCCCGGAACGGCGCTGCCCCCGCGCCGGCGGGCGCAGGGGCAGGACGGGCGGGCTGGCGGTGGCGGTGGGATTTGAACCCACGGAGGAGTTGCCCCCTCACACGCTTTCGAGGCGTGCTCCTTCGGCCGCTCGGACACGCCACCGGCGGAGACTCTAGCGAAGGCCGCGACGGCTCTCGAAGAACGCGCGCAGGACCTCGGCGCACTCCCCGGCCAGGACGCCGTGCACCACCTCCGGGCGGTGGTTGAGCCGCCGGTCGCGGACGACGTCCCACAAGGAGCCGGCCGCTCCGGCCTTGGGGTCCGCCGCTCCGTAGACGACCCGGGCGACACGGGACAGGACCAGCGCGCCGGCGCACATCGTGCAGGGCTCGAGCGTGACGACCAGGGTGCAGCCGGTCAGCCGCCACTGCCCGAGGGCGCTCGCTGCGGCACGCAGCGCCAGCACCTCGGCGTGGGCGGTCGGGTCGCCGGAGCCCTCCCGCTCGTTGTGGGCGGCCCCGAGCACAGCGCCGTCCGGGCCGAGGACCACCGCGCCCACCGGCACGTCCCCGTGCGCCGGTGCGAGCGAGGCCTGCTCGAGCGCCAGCCGCATCGCACCGTCGTGGGCGGAGCTCACCCCTCGCGCAGCTGCTCGAGGACCTCGTCGCAGCCGGCCCGCTCGCACAGCGCGGTCAGGACGTCGGCGGGCAGCAGTCCCTCCTCGGCGCACAGCTCGAGCAGCACGTCCGGCGGCGTCCCGAGGTCGGCGAGAACCGCGGTGTCGCCGACGGGCTCGGCGATCGGACGGGTCCCCTCGTCCTCCTCCTCGTCCTCGTCGTCGTCCTCGGTGTCGGCCTCCTCCCAGAGCATCGCGGCGACGTCGCTGCCCTGCAGCGCGCGGCGGTCGGACAGGAAGACGCGCGGCTCGGCCAGGCTGCCGGCGGCCCCGTCGACGCGGACGACAGCGAGGTGCTCGTCGTCCTCGTCGAGCAGCATCAGCGCCGGCCCGGGGCCCTCACCGGTGAGGTCGCGCAGCAGGTCGGCCAGCGAATCGAGGTCCTCGACCTCGGCCAGGTCGAGCTCGACCCCGGTCCAGCCGTCCTCGGTACGGGCGAGAGCGGCGGCGAAGTAGGTCACGGGGAACGGCTCCGGAGGTCGGGAAGCGGGTGGGGACGAACTACTGCACGAGCGCGTCGACTACCCGCTCGTACTCGTCTGCGAACCCCAGTCGCCGGGCCAAGGCGCTGAGCATCTCGTCGGCATAGGCGTCGACGTCGGACAGGATGGCACCCATCTCCATCTCGTCGAGGCCCATGTCGTCGAACACGCCGAGGTCGCCCGCCGGCCAGACCTCCTCGAGGTCCTCGTCGCCGGGGACGTCCAGGTCGAGGTGGTCGAGCACCTGCACCGCGAGGTCCCAGGCGACGGCGGCCGTGACGTCGGACAGCAGCACCCGCTCGCGGCCCTGCTGCACGCGCACGACGACGAAGAACTCGTCGGCGACGTCCACGAGCGCGAAGGCGCCGTTCTCGCCGGGCTGCTGGCGGACCGCCGCGATGATCGCGTCGAGGTCGCCCGTGACGGCGTCGGGCAGCACGCCCACCTGCCACCGGCCCTCGTCGCGGTAGGCGATGACGGCGTACGCCTCGGCCTCCGTCGATGCGGGCACGGGACGTCACCTCCTGTCGCGATCTGGGCTGGCCGCACGACTCTTGCAGACGGCCCAGCCGGGTTCCATCTCCCCGGGCCCGGGTAGGCGTAGGTCAGACGCTTTCCGCAGCCCCTGACCCGATCTCCCGGAGGAGAACCATGACCGAGCGCAACACCCTCGCCCACGCCATGCACGACATCGGCCTCGCGGCCTGGTTCGGCGGCAGCCTCATGGGCGCCATCGGCGTCAACGGCGCAGCGGGCGACGTCGACGACCCGCGTCAGCGCGCTCGTGTCGCCAACGCCGGCTGGGGTCGCTGGACCCCGTTCAACGCCCTCGCCATCGGCGCCCACCTCGTCGGCGGAGCGCAGCTGCTCAAGGCCAACAAGGGTCGCGTCGCCACGCAGAAGGGGGTCCTCGCGAACACGAACACCAAGCTCGCGCTGACGGTCGGTGCGCTCGGCGCCACGGCGTACGCCCGGGTCCTCGGCCAGAAGATGATGAAGGCCGGTGACGTCCCCGTCGCCGGTGGCACGGACTCGCTGGCCACCACGCCGCCCGAGGTCGCCAAGGCGCAGAAGCAGCTCTCTGCACTGCAGTGGGCCATCCCGGGCCTGACCGGCGCGATGCTCGCCAGCTCGTCGCTGCACGAGGAGCAGCAGCGTCCGTCGCAGGTCGTCAGCGGCGTCATCAAGGGCCTGCCGTCCACGGTCGGCACCGCCGCGACCGGTGCGGCGCTGGCCGCCAAGCACAAGGTGCAGGACGTCCTCTAGGACGCCCGCACGACGCAGGTACCGCTCCTCGGAGCAGTTCCGCTGAGAGCCGCACAGGCCAAGACGTGACCCCGATCCCCCTGAAGGGATCGGGGTCACGTGCATTCCAGGCCCGTCGGCGTACGTGCCTCAGCCCTGCGCGTGGATCCGGTCGACGGAGATCGTGAGCACCACCCGGACCTGGTCCCGGCCGCCCCACCACGGGTACGGCTGGCCCGTGTGCCGCTGCGCCAGCGCCTCGATGTGCTCGACGGCGCCGTCAGTCGTCGACGCGATGACGCGCCCTCGTACCGCGACGTACCGCGTCGGGTTCGACGGGTCGGAGACCGTGAGCACCACGCGGGGATCGCGCTGCACGTTCCGCGCCTTTTGATGGGTCTGCACCGTGTTGATGACCACGTGCTCGCCGTCGGTGTCGACCCACACCTGGGTCAGCTGCGGCGAGCCGTCGGGCATCGTGGTCGCGAGGTAGCAGCTGCTCGGCTGCTGCAGCAGCGTGCGCAGCTCGTCGTCCAGGTCCACCGGTCCTCCGTCGTCTGCGGGCGCCTGCGACCCGCGTGGTCCAGATGCTGTCACTGGACAGCGGGCGCGGGGTCGGGCGAGGTGGGGGCGCCCTTCTGCCCGAAGAACGAGTGCGCACAGGCCACGCCGGCGACGACGCCCGAAGCAGCCGCGACCGACACGAGCTGCAGGCCGGGGGTCACGTCGCCGTGGACTCCGAGGGCCTGACCTCGGTGCCGGGCGTCTACG
>JBKJQM010000444.1:0-6495 GCA_046594005.1 Mycobacteriales bacterium | reverse complement strand
TACATGAGGTAGGCGACGCGGTGCAGCGCCACGGCCGTCTTGCCGGTGCCGGGACCGCCGGTGACGACCAGCGCCCCGTCGTCGGGGGCGCGCACGGCCTCGTCCTGCTCGCGCTGGATCGTCGCGACGATGTCGCGCATCTGGCTGCTGCGCTCGCGGCTGACCGCGGCCAGGAACGCGCCGTCACCGACGACGACCGTGCCGTCGAGGTCGCCGACCGCGGAGGCGTCCAGCAGCTCGTCGTCGACCCCGGTGACCCGGTCGCGCTTGCACGACACGGTGCGGCGGCGCACGACGCCCATCGGGTCCGCAGCGGTCGCCCGGTAGAAGGCCGCCGCCGCCGGGGCGCGCCAGTCGACGACGATCGGCTCCTGGTCGTCGGTGCGCAGACCGCGGCGCCCGATGTGGTGGACCGGCCCGTCGGCGAGGTCCAGCCGACCGAAGACCAGGCCCTCACCCGCCAGGTCGAGCTCGGCGCGGCGGTTGGCGGCGGCCTGCGCGGTGACGTCCCGCTCGTAGACCGCCTGAGGCGACCCGCCGGCCTGCTGGACGCTCTCGGCCTGGCGCTGGACGGCCTCCGCGCGCAGCACGTCGAGCCGCGCCAGCGCCCGGTCCAGGACGACCTGCTCGCGCTCGACCTCGCTCGCGACGGTGCCCTCGGGGGGCGCGGTCTCGGCGGTCACCGCGACAGTCTGCCGTCCCGGGGCGCGGAGGTCAGCCGGTCGAGCTGAGACGCGCCTCACCCGTGGCCATGACCGACACGCACTTCCCGCACAGGTGGACGTCGCGGGTCACGAAGTAGGCGCCCTCCCCGGCGCAGAGGCTGCACGCGGGGCGGGTGCGGGGCTCGGGGTCGCGGTGCCGCCCGGGCACCCCCTTGAGACCGGCCCGGATCTCGGCGATCGCCGCGTCGCGCACCTCGGGTGTCGCCGGCGTCGGCGCCGTCTCCGCCTCCCAGCGTCGCGTCCGCTCGCGCTCCGCGACCTCGCGGGCGTGGGCCAGGTCGGGGGCGTCGACGTGCAGCAGGCCCTGCATCAGCGCGAGCAGGTGCTCGGCGTCGCGGGCCGTGCTGCCCTGGGCCGGCTCCGCGCCGACGCGGTGGCGCAGCTGACCGGTGCGCCAGCCGGCTGCGAGCAGCTGGTCGAGCACAGCGGCGACCGGCTCGGTGTCCAGCTCTCGCATCAGCGCGACCGGCAGGTGGCTGAAGACGTCGGGATGGTGCACGGACCTCGCTCGCATGGGGCCATCGGATCACGTGGGTCCGACAGCCCGGTGCCGCGACACGGCTACCGTCCGACGCGTGGACACGACCTCCCGCTCCGTGCTCGTCACCGGGGGCAGTCGCGGCATCGGCCTGGCCACCGCCCGGGCCCTCGCCGCCTCGGGCCACCGGGTCGCGGTGACCTACCGCAGCGAGGCGCCCGACGGCCTGCTCGGGGTGCGCTGCGACGTCACGTCGGCGTCCGACGTCGACCGCGCGTTCTCCGAGGTGGAGCAGGCGCAGGGGCCCGTCGAGGTGCTCGTGTCGAACGCCGGCGTCACCGACGACGGGCTGCTGCTGCGCATGAGCGAGGACTCCTTCACCTCAGTCCTGGACGCCAACCTCACCGGCGCCTACCGCGTCGCCAAGCGCGCGAGCCGGGCGATGCTGAAGGCCCGCTGGGGGCGGCTGGTGTTCGTGTCCTCCGTCGTCGGGCTGTCCGGTGCGGCCGGCCAGGCCAACTACGCCGCGAGCAAGTCCGGTCTCGTCGGCCTGGCCCGCTCGCTGGCCCGCGAGCTCGGGTCGCGTGGCATCACCAGCAACGTGCTGGCCCCCGGGTACGTCGACACCGACATGACGGCAGCGCTCTCCGACGCCCGCCGCGAGGAGCTGCTGCGGACGATCCCCCTCGGCCGCACCGCCTCTCCCGACGAGGTCGCCGCCGTGATCGCGTTCCTGGCCAGCGACGCCGCGGCGTACGTCACGGGCGCGGTGCTGCCGGTCGACGGCGGCCTGGGGATGGGCCACTGAGGCCCGTGGCCCTACGATCTTGCCCGTGACCACCTCCGACACCGCGGCCGTACGCGACTGGGCCCGCAAGAACGGCCGCTCCGTCGCTGATCGCGGGCGCCTTCCCGCCGAGCTGCACGCCGCCTACGAGGCAGCCCAGCGCGGCACGTCCGCGGCGCCGGCCAGGAAGGCGGGGGCGAAGAAGACCGCGCCCGCCACGAAGGCCCCGGCCGTCACGAAGGCGCCGTCCGTCAAGAAGACCGCGCCTGCCAAGAAGACCGCGCCCGCCAGGAAGACCGCGCCTGCCAGGAAGACCGCCACGAAGGCGCCGGCTGCGACGACGACCCCGGCCGCGAAGGTGAGCGCACCCGCCGCGAGCAGTACGCCGGCCGAGAAGGCCGTGCCTGCGGAGAAGACGCTCGTGGCGCAGCCGGGCGCGACACCGACCCCCGACGCCGCGCCGGACCGCCTCGCCGCCCTCGAGGCGCAGGTCGCCGCCCTCAGGGCGCGCCTGGACGAGCTCGAGAAGCCCACCGCCGCCAGGGCCTCCCGCTTCCGCCGCCGCAACGGCTGACCCGTGCGGCTGCTGCTGCCGGAGGTCCGGGAGCTCAGCGCCGACGACCTGCACGACCTGTACGACCCCGGCGAGCTGCCCGCGGTGCGCGGCGGCTTCGTCCTCACCACCGACGGTGGTGTCGCCCTGGACGGGGGCAGCCGGGCGCTGCAGACCCCTGCCGACGAGGCGGCCTTCCACGCGCTGCGGGCGGTGGCCGACGCCGTCGTCGTCGGTGCGGGGACGGCGCGCTCGGAGGGCTACGGGCCGGTCCGCCCACGAGCCGCCGGCGCCGCCTGGCGGTCGGCGCACGGGCGCCCGCCCGTCCCGTCGCTCGTCCTGGTCAGCCGGTCGCTCGACCTGGACCCCGGCGACCGCTGCTTCGCCGGCCCGGCCGTGGTCGTCACCTGCGCGGGCGCGGACGCCGGTCGCCGGGCGCGGCTGGCGGAGGTCGCGGACGTCGTCGTCGCCGGCGAGGACGACGTGGACCTCCCGGTCGCCGTGGCTGCCCTGCGCGAGCGCGGACTGACGCGGCTGCTCTGCGAGGGCGGTCCGACCTTGCTCACCGGGCTGCTGCGGGCGGGCCTGCTCGACGAGCTGTGCCTCACGCACACGCCGCTGCTGCTCGGTCGCGCGCCGACGCTGCTCACCGAGGCCCTCGACGAGCCGGTGCGCCTGGCCCTCGCGCACCTGGTGGACGGCGGCGACGGAGTGCTGCTGGGGCGCTGGTCGGTGCGGCGCTAACCGACGCCGCAGGCGGTCGCCACCAGCAGCACCAGCGTCCGCGTCACCTGCACCAGCTCGTCGACGGGTACGTGCTCGTCCGGGGAGTGCGCATGCCGCACGTCGCCGGGTCCGTACAGCACCGTCGGGATGCCGCCGAGCCCGGTGAGCAGCCGCTGGTCGGAGCCGTAGGGCACGCCGTACACGTCGGGCCGGCGACCGTGCAGGCGCGCGTGCGTCGACGAGACCAGCTGCCCCACAGGCGAACCTGCGTCGACGGAGCTGGGGGCGAACTGCCCGCCGTACCACTGGACGGTGACCGGGTGGGCGCTCAGCCAGGGGTCGTCGGCGCACAGGGCCGCCATCGCCGCCTCGAGCTCCGCGCGGGCCGAGGCCGGGTCCTCGCCGAGCGCGACCCCGATGCGTCCTTCGGCGACGAGCGAGTCGGGGACGCTGCTCGCCCAGTCGCCGGCGCGCACCGTGCCCACCGACAGCGGGTAGGCGATGTCGTAGCGGGCCATGAGCGGGTTGACGGCGCCGTTGCGCGCAGCCTCGAGGCGCCGCAGAGCCGCGTGCACCAGCAGGTACTTCTCGAGCGCGTCGACGCCGGCGGTGCGCATGCTGGCGTGCGCCGACTGGCCGGGCACCGTCAGCCGGAAGGTCAGGGCGCCGGCGCTCGCGGTGACCAGCGCGCCGGACGTCGGCTCGCAGACGACGGCGAGGTCGCCGACGTGGCCGCGCTGCAGCGTGGCGAAGGTGCCGAGGCCGCCGTCCTCCTCGCCTACGACGCTCTGCAGCTGCACGCGCCCGCGCAGCGGCACGCCGGCGGTGCGCAGCGCCTCGACCGCCAGGACCTGGCAGGCCAGGCCGCCCTTCATGTCGCAGGTGCCGCGGCCCAGGACGCTGCCCTCGCGGACCTGCCCGACCCACGGGTCGACCGTCCACGGCGCGAGGCCGCCGGGCGGCACGACGTCGAGGTGGCCGTTGAGCACGACGGTCGGGCCGTCGTCCCCGCCCCACCCGCCGACGAGCCCCCACGCCTCGTCGCGCGGCGCCTCGAGGCCGGGGAAGTCCGGGTGCGCGGTCGTGGTCGGCAGGTCGATCGACCACAGGTCGGTGTCCATGCCGGCGGCCCGCAGCCGGCGCTCGAGCCGGTGCTGGCCCTCGCTCTCGGCGGCCGTGCCCGTGACGGTCGGCACCCGCACCAGGTCCTGCACGAGCGCGACGAGCGCCGCGGCGTCCACGGCGGCCAGGGCGTCGGCCACCTTCGGGTGCAGCGGGGCGCTGCGCTGGACGGGCAGGGCGACGACGGGGGCAGCGGTCAGGGGGGTGCTCACCTCAGGACTGTCGTCGCCGGACCCGCCGGCGCGCAGCCGTCCGCGCAGGGATCACCCGGAAGGACCAGGCCGCCGGATCCGAACGGACTGCCTACCGGAGCTCCATCGTGCAGCACTTCACACCCCCGCCTGCCTTGAGCAGCTCGGACAGGTCCACCGGCACCGGGACGTAGCCCGCGGCGCACAGCTGCGCGGCGAGCCGGACGGCGTCGCGGGTCAGGACGACGTGCCGGCCGTCGGACACGAAGTTCAGCCCGAGGACCTCCGCGTCCGCGTCCGCTGCCAGGACCGCCTCGGGGTAGAGCAGCTCCAGCAGCGCCCGACTCGCCGCGCTGAAGGCGGGCGGGTAGTAGGCGACGTTGCCGCCGTCGAGGGCGGCCAGGCAGGTGTCCAGGTGGTAGTAGCGGGGGTCGACCAGCTCCAGGCTGACCACCTCGACGCCGAGGACGGCCGCCGCCTCGACGTGCGCACCCGGGTCGGTCCGGTAGCCGGCGCCGGCCAGCACCCGGTCCCCCACGACCACGAAGTCGCCCTCGCCCTCGTTCACGTGCACCGGCTCCACGGCGTCGAGGCCGTACGCCCGCAGCCGCGCCAGGTAGGCCGGCGCCTCCGCCGCCCGCTGCGGGTGGGTGAAGCGCGCACCCAGCGCCCGGCCCCGCACCACGAGGCCGCCGTTCGCGGCGAAGACCATGTCGGGCAGGCCCGGCACCGGGTCGACGACCTCGACGCAGTGGCCGAGCCCGACGTACGTCGCACGGAGCGCGTCCCACTGCGCCAGCGCGCGGTCGCGGTCGACGGGGCGCGTCGGGTCCATCCAGGGGTTGATGGCGTACGCCACCTCGAAGTGCTCCGGCCGGCACATCAGGTAACGGCGCTGCGTCGGGGTCCGCTGCCAGGCCAGGGGAGACGCGGCGAGGACAGTCACGGGCACTCCAGGGGTCGGCAGCGACGGGGCAGCCCGCCCCGGCCTCGACGCTAGGCACCTGGCCTCGCGCAAGCAATCGCCATCTGTTGCGCATCGACAGCTGATCTGTTGCGTCTCCTCGACGTCGACGCCGGTCTGTTGCGTGAGAGGTGCTCATCCAGGACACGTCGCGCCGTCCGGACGTGCCGGTCAGTCGTGCAGCGGCCGCTCGGCAGGCAGCCGGACGCGGAAGGCCGTGCCCCGGCCGGGCTCGCTGTCGACCTCGACGCTGCCGCCGTGCGCGGCGACGAGGGCGGCCACGATGGACAGCCCCAACCCGCTGCCGGTCGTCGTGGACCCGGCGCGGGTCCGGGACGCGTCGGCACGGAAGAACCGCTCGAAGACGCGGGCGGCCACCTCCGGCGCCATGCCGGGACCGTCGTCCGCCACCTCCACGCCGACGCCCGCGCCGTCGGCGTGCAGCCGCACGTCGACGGCCGTGCCGGCGGGTGTGTGGGCGACGGCGTTGCCCACGAGGTTGCTGAGCACCTGGTGCAGCCGGGCCGCGTCCCCGCGCACGACGGGAGCGTCGGTGCCGGTGGGCGGGTGCAGCCGTACGACGTGCGTGCTCCCGCTGACCGCAGCGGCGTCGTGCACCACGTCGGCGGCGACGGCCAGCAGGTCGACCGGCTCGCGCTGCAGGGGGCGCGCCTGGTCGAGGCGCGCCAGCAGGAGCAGGTCCTCGACGAGCAGCCCCATCCGGGCGGCCTCGTCCTCGATGCGGCGCATCACCCGCGCCAGCTGCTCGGGCTCGCGCGCCGCGCCCTGGCGGAACAGCTCGGCGAAGCCGCGGATGGACGTCAGCGGCGTCCGCAGCTCGTGGCTCGCATCGGCGACGAACTGGCGCATCCGTCCTTCGGACGCGCGGGCTGCCGACTCCGACTGCTGCTGCGCTGAGTACGCGCTCTGGAACCGGTCGACCATGGAG
>JBKJQM010000312.1:0-19595 GCA_046594005.1 Mycobacteriales bacterium | reverse complement strand
GGCTTGATCACCAGGGTGGCGGCGTTCTCGGTCTCGGGGACGACCTCGACGACCTTGCCGCGCAGCTCGCGGGCGGTCCACAGGGTGTTGAGCAGGTGCAGGTAGTCGTCGGGCAGGAGCGGGGTGGTGATGCGCGTGCCGACGGCGCGCAGGAGATCAGCGGTCGAGCGGCCCATCGGGGCTCCTCGCTGGGGAGTGTGTGTTACCTGGAGTCATACGTAAGATAGGCGTATGCCCCGGCCGCCGACTCCCACACCTCCTGCCGACGGCCGGCGCGAGCGCTGGCGTGCGCACCGCGAGGTGCGACGGTCCGAGCTGATCGACTCGGTGGTCGCGGCGGTGCGCGAGCGCGGGGCGGGCATCGGCATGGACGACGTGACGGCGGTGTCCGGCATCGCCAAGCCGGTCTTCTACCGCTACTTCGCCGACAAGGCCGACCTGTTCCGCGCCGTCGGAAGATCCGTCGCCGAGGAGATCGTCCAGGAGGTCAACGGCGTCGTGGAGGCCGAGTCGCACCCGCGGGCCATGCTCGCCGCCGGCATCGACGCCTTCCTGCGCCGCATCGACGCCGACGCCGAGCTCTACCGCTTCGTGCTCAACCCGCCGCTCGACAGGCCTGGTCCGGACACCGTCGGGGACTACGGCACCGTGCTCGGCCTGCGGATCGCGCGCATCATCGGCGACCGCCTGCGCGCCGACGGGCTCGACTCGGGCGCGGCCGAGCCGTTGGGCTTCGGCATCGTCGGGACCGTGCGCGCCGCAGGCGAGCGCTGGCTCGACCACCGGACCATGGGGCGAGAGGCGCTGGCCGGCTACCTCACCGAGCTGCTGTGGTCGGGACTGGCCGGGGCCTACGCCCGCAGCGACGCTACGACCCCGCCGACGTGACGGCGGCGACGACAGCCGGGTAGGCCGCCTCGGCGACGTCCCGCAGCTCGTCGTCCGTACGGTCCTGCACGGGGTGCGGCACGAGCACGAACGGCGCCGGGAAGCCCAGCGACTGCCCCTGCAGCCGCGAGGCCTCGGCGAAGGCCTCACTGGCCAGGAACACCCCGATGACGCCGCGGCGCTCGAGGTCGGCGATGTCGTGCACACTGCACGACGTGCACGAGCCTCAATCGGCGAGCGCCTCGATGACCACCTCGCACTGCTCGGCGATCTCGTGGCGCAGGTCGACCGGGGCCACGCGGGCGAAGGTCGGCTTGCGGTAGCGCCGGACGGTCGCCCCGTCGGCGGCCAGCAGCTCGGCGAGCCGGTCGAGCACGACATCGCCGCGCGCCTTGCCGATGTCCAGCAGCCCGACGGTGCGGCCGGTCAGCGACGCGGGTCGCGGCAGCAGCTCGCGCTGCGCCGCCTGCCGCTCGCCGGTGGGGTCCAGGACGGTCCTCATGAGCGCACCTCTCTGGTCACGGGGCTGCTGCCGGTCTCTCCCGACACCCAGCCCCCCACGATCGCACTGAACAGCCCGGCGTCGCCGCCGGCGTGGACGGCGAGCAGGCCGCCGGGTCGGAACTTCGGCAGGTCGACGCCCTCGAGCCCGGCCGGGACACCCTCTGCCATCCCCCCTGCGCCCCGTGCCATCTCGCCTGCCGACAGGGTGAGCAGCGCCTCCAGCTCGGCGAGCAGGCGGGCCCGGTCCCAGCCCGCCTCCCGCAGCACGCGGCCGTGCTCGGGCGACACGACGAGCATGGCGTCGAAGGCCATCGGCAGCTTGGGGTGGGCGTTGACCCGCAGGCAGGCCGCGAAGCTGCGCGCCAGGGAGGCGGGGTCGCGGCTGAGCTGGTCGACGACCGGCTGGACCCCCGAGCCGGCGAACACGGTCACGGCGCTGCCCGTCACCCCGCGGTCGGCGGCCAAGGGGGCGAAGGGGCTGTCGTGCTCGCGCTCGGCGAAGCAGAAGGTGTACTTGCCGGGGTTGCCGAGCGTGGCCCGGTCGACCTCGCCGGGGCGCCCGCCGCCGACGTTGCGCACGACCAGCTGCAGCGCTCGGCCGATGGTCGCGTTGGCGCGGTTGCCCTGACCGAGCGCGTTGACGCCGCTGTTCATGCCGAGCCGACGGGCGACCGGTCCGTTGACGACGACGACCGGACCGGAGAAGTAGGTCGTCGCGAGCAGCCCGTGGAGCGCGAACTCCTCCGCGCAGGCCGCTTCGACCGCGGCCAGCACCACCGGCAGGTGCTCCGGCAGGCACCCGGCGAGCACCGCGTTGACGGCCACCTTCTCGACGGTGCACGCGACCAGGTCGGGCGGCACGACGGCCACGACCTCGGCCGGGTCGCGGTCTGTCCCGCGCAGCATGCGCAGCACCCGCTCCGGCGTCGGCGGGACGACCGGCAGCCCGTCGGTCCAGCCGCGGTCGTGGAGCGCCTCGTGCTCGTCCTCGAGGTCGGCCAGCTCGACCCGGCGGCTGACCAGCCCACTGCCGCCGTAGCGGGCCTCCAACGCGTCGACGCGCGAGGGGTCGACCGACAGCGACCCGCAGCCCGGGCGGTGCTCGGGCAGGTCGGCACCGAGGTCGGGTCGGCCGGTCAGCTCCCGCCAGCGCTCGCGGCTCCAGCCGACGGTGCGCGCGGTCTCCGCACCGCCCTCGACGCGCAGCAGGGTGGGCACGGTCTCGATCTCGAGCCAGTAGGACAGCGCGAGGTCGGTGTCGTCGCCGCCGAACCAGCTGGGGTCGTCCTGGCACCAGACGGCAGCGCCCAGCTCGCGCAGCACCGGCTCGACGAGCACGCAGGTCGGGCAGTCGCGCTTGACCACCGCGACGAGGCCGTCCGGGAGGTCCACCGACCCGACGCTAGCCCTGCCCCCCCGGACGGGGCCGCCAGACCTCCGTCCACGCCGACTCAGCGCAGGCCGAGGTCGGTGCGCCGGCCCACGGGATCGACGTCGTACCAGGCGGTCACGCCGCCGCGGACCTCGTCCGGAGCCCGGCCCAGCACGTCGGTGACCACCCGCACGACGGCCGGCGCGCCCGGCCGGTCGGCGACCAGGACCGACCGCGCGTCGAGCCGCTCCATCTCCAGCAGCAGCGCTGCCCGGACCTGCGGCGGCACCGCCGTGAGCCGCCCCGCCGGCGCCTGACCGACGACCCGCTCCCAGGCCGTCACGCCGCCGCGGAACGTCCCCGAGCCGTCGGGCTCCGGAGTGATGACGTAGCCGCCGACGGACCGGTAGCGGAACCCCGCCTCGGCCTGCCAGAGCATCGGCGCGCTCTGCGGGAAGCGCGGCACGGGGAAGGTCAGCGCGAGCGAGCCGCTCGGCACCCGCTCGACGGCGTCGGTCGTGAAGTACGCGGGCGTGCGCGACCTCTCGTAGGAGTACGGCCAGTCGGGCAGCAGCGGCAGCAGGCAGACCAGCGCCACGGGCAGGGCCACCGCGGCGCGCAGCCGGCCGGCCGCGTGCATGCGGTCCAGACCCACGGCCAGCACCAGCGCCGCGCACAGGACGACGTAGAGGCTGAACCGGACGGCGGCCATGTTGTGCAGCACCGGCAGTCGGGAGACCAGGGCGTACGGCAGCGGCACGTCCGTCGCCTCGCCGCCGACGTGCAGCCGCTCCCCCAGGGACAGCACCCAGGCGACCAGGCCCAGGACAGCTGCCCACCGCACGACGGCCACGGCGCGGAACCGCCAGGCCAGGGCGGCCAGGACGACCAGGAGCGGGAGCCCGAGGTAGGAGCCGTTCTCGCTGTCGTTGCCGCCCCAGGTCAGCGTCGCGTCGGTGCCGAGCAGCTGGTGGACCGTCGGGACCACGGTGCCCAGCAGGTCGGCGGCGTAGGGCGACGCGTCCTGCACCGGCTCGGTCACCCGGCGCGGCCCGGTGAACTGGACGCTCAGCGGCCAGGCGGCGAGCACGGTCAGCACCCCGGCGGCGGTGGCCAGGCCGACGGCGGCGTGCCGGACGTGCGCCCGCACGGCGGACCGGTGCTGGAGGGCGAGCACGGCGGTCCCGGCGACCGCCACCACCAGGGTCGAGGCCAGCACCTCCTCGGTGACGAGCAGCTGCGCGAAGGCGACCACCCCCAGAGCGGCGCCGGCGAGGACCGCCCGCCGGCGCTGGCGGACCAGCAGCTCGTGCGCGAGCAGCAGCACCACGGGCGGCAGCAGCACCAGCGACAGGTTGAGGTGGCCGGTCCCCTGCGCCACGAGGTACGGCGAGAAGCCGTACAGCAGCCCGGCCGCGAAACGCGCCCACGGCCACTGCACGAAGCGCCCGGCGGCCGCCCACATCGCGGTGGCGCTGCCGGCGAAGGCCAGCACCGCGAGCAGGGTGTGCGCCGCGAGCGGTCCGGCCGTCAGCGTCACCGGCGCGGCGAGCAGGCCCGGCAGCGGGAGCAGCGTGTTCCACATCAGGTTCACGCCGTCGGGCGCGACGAGGTGGGAGGAGAACCACGGCGACCGGCCGGAGCCGAGGGCGTACGGCGTCCAGCCCAGGAACCAGTCGGTCTGCGGCGCGTCCTCGCAGGCGCACTGCGTCATCGTCGACAGAGACCGGAACGCGGGCAGGTGCCCGAGGACGGCCAGCAGGAGGTACGTCAGCGGCGCGGTGACGCGGTGCGTCACGTGCCGCGGACGCGCCACACGGCGATGTCGACCGGGATCTGACGGACCTCGTCCGGACGCGACACGTCGCTCTCCTCCCACATCGGGAGGTCGACCTGCACGCGGTCGACGGGCTCGAACCGGGACGGGTCGAGGCCCTTGGGCAGCTCGCCCTTGTCCGCGACGACGAAGACGGGCTGGCCGGCGAAGCGCTCGACGTAGCGGTCGACGACGTACGAGCGCGCGTTGCCGTCCACGGCCATGTTCGCGTCGCTGGGGAGCAGCACGGACAGCTCGCCGTGCTGCAGCCACACGGGCGTCGCGAACAGCCGCGTCGGGCCCGCGCAGCAGCCCTGGTCGAACTCCCACAGGTAGACGCCCTGCTTCGGGCCGGACAGGTCGGCGATGCGCTGGGAGACCGCGAAGCTGCCGCGCCACTCGTCGTGCTGGCGCAGCGGCAGCGTCTGCGAGAGGAAGAAGGCGAGGAGCCCGCCGAGGGCGAGCGCGGCCGGGACGGCCGTCACGAGGCGACCGCGGTAGCGGTAGACGGCGAAGAAGGCGATGGCCAGCGCCAGGAGCACGACGATGCCCGGCAGCACGGTCGGGATGTAGCGGCGCGACCACCACAGCAGCCGGGTGCTGTTGCTGGCCGTGTAGCCGTAGAGCGGGAACAGCACCAGGGTCGGCAGCACGACGGTCCAGACCGGCGCCGACCAGCGCCGCAGCGCCACCACCGCGAGACCGACGAGCATCAGCCCGAAGCCCCAGTCGCTGACGAACCACGACAGCCGGTGCAGGATCTCCTCGTCGTAGGACCGGAGCATCGTGCGGTCGTTGTAGTCGAAGTAGTCCTTGCCGAACAGCGTCGGGCGCAGGTAGCCCAGGGCCAGCAGGGCCGTCCCCCCGGCCAGCACCAGCGCCCCGACGACGACCTGCGGACGGCGGCGCTCGAGCCCGCGCTGGGCGGCCGCGAGCGGGCGGCTCAGCGCGAGTCGCAGGACGACCGCGGCCACGAAGCAGGCGACGACGAGGGCGAGCACGAGACGCAGCGACGGGATGCTGTTGGCCTTGGAGTAGTTGAGCGCCAGGTCGTAGGCCTGCAGCAGGGCGTGCGGCGTCACGACGAGCAACCCGCCCGCGAACCACGTGGCACGGCTGTCCCAGCGACGGGTCGCCAGCAGCGCGGCACCCACGCCGACCGAGAGCAGCACCAGGAGCAGCCCGTCCGCGCGGTTGAGCCAGCCGATGCCGACGAACAGGCCGGCGACCCCGGCGGCCGGGCGCCACCCGGTCTGGAGAGCCACGACGACGCCGAGCAGCGCGCCGAGGTACAGCGCCTGCGCGAGCACCTCCGTCGTGGGGAACCGCGTCTGCCAGACCTGCAGCATGTTGGTGGCGAGCAGCAGCCCGCCGGCGCCCGCGGCGACGAGACCGGCTGCCCGCCCTGCCATCGCCTCCCCCGCACGCCGCAGCAGGGCGCACAGCACCAGCACCGACAGCACCCCCATGAGAGGCACGGCGGCGAGCAGTCCGGCCTGCCCGCCGGCGCTGTACGCGGTCGCCAGGAGGGCCGGCCACAGGTGGTAGAACTGCGGGACGATCAGGCCCGACGCCTCGTCGCGCACCCACACCCCGGCGAAGCGCGCTCCGGGGGTCTGCAGCTGGTACGGGAACGTCTTGTCCTTGCCGGCGGTCGCGAGCACCGGGTCGACCAGGCTGTAGTCGCCCGTCCGCGAGATCGAGATGGCGTGCGAGACGTAGCCGCCCGGGTCCTTGTCGGAGACGCCGTACTCGAAACCCGGGTAGGTCAGCAGGAGGGCCACCACCGCGCACCCGAGCGCGACGGCGACGCCGGCGGCGTCCGGTCGCACGCGCAGGCGCCGGGCGCCGAGCGCGAGGACGGCCACCAGGGCCACGGCGGAGACGCCGAGGACGGCCGGCAGCGAGTGCGCGCCGAGGTGGGCGAGCGCCAGGGAGGCCCAGGCCACCAGCGCCACGACGAGCAGCGCACCCCCGGCCAGCAGGTCCAGCCAGGTGATGCTCGACCGCGTCTGCCGGGGCGGCGGGGCGGGGTCGGCGGACGGGGACGTGCGAGGGCCCGCCACCGTCGAGGTCATGTCCCGAGGGTACGCGGGCGGGCGCGGCGCAGCAGCGGCGCAAGGCCGTCGGGCGCTCCCGCGGGCACTAGTCTTGCCGGCATGTCAGCGCCGGTCACCAGCACAGCGGGCACGGACCGTGCGGCGCTCGCGCGGCAGCGCGCTGATGCCCAGGGCCGGCTGCGCTGGGAGCTGCTGAACCAGCTCATCCGCAAGGACCTGAAGGTGAAGTACCAGGGGTCGACGCTCGGCTTCGTCTGGAGCCTGGCCAACCCGCTGCTGCTGCTCGGCATCTACTACCTCGTCTTCGCGGTCGTGCTGAAGAACGGCGTGCCCGACTACCACGTCTACCTGATGTCGGGACTGCTGGCGTTCACCGCCTTCAGCCAGGGGGTCGGCGGCGCGTCCGGCAGCGTCGTCGCCAACTCCGGCCTGGTGAAGAAGGTCCGGTTCCCGCTGCTCGTGCTCCCGCTGTCCGGCGTCGGCTTCGCCATGGTGCAGCTCGCTCTCCAGCTGCCCGTACTGCTGGTCATCGCGCTCATCAGCGGCGTGAACTTCTTCCACGCGCCGTTCCTGCTGATCATCCCGGCCCTGGTCCTGCTGGTCGTGTTCTCGACCGCACTCGGCGTCCTCACGGCCGCGTTGAACGTGCGCTACCGCGACACCAGCCACTTCGTCGAGATCGCCATGCTGGTCTGGTTCTGGCTCAACCCGATCCTCTACCAGGCGCACCAGATCAAGGACGAGCTCGACAAGTACGGCCTTTTCTGGGCCTACTTCCTCAACCCGATGGCGACCGTCGTGTCGACGTTCCAGCGCGCGGTCTACCAGCAGCCGTTCTACGTCGACCCGAACGGCGTGACGCAGCAGCTGCTGGTCGACCCGGGCTACCTGTTCTACCTCCGCAACCTGGCCATCGGCTTCGCCATCTCGGGGGTCCTGCTGCTGCTGGCGCGGCGCACCTTCACCCGCCTGCAGGCCGACTTCGCGGAAGACCTGTGAGCGCTGCGACCCCCGGGCCCGACGCGATCATCGTCGCCACGGACGTCAGCAAGCGCTTCCTCACGCACACCAGCAAGGCGACCCAGCTCAAGGAGCGCCTGGTCCGCGGCCGCGGCGGCAGCCTCGAGGAGTTCTGGGCGCTGCGCGACGTCGACGTGCGCATCGGGATCGGCGAGACCGTGGGGCTCATCGGTCCCAACGGGGCCGGCAAGTCGACCCTGCTCAAGATCCTGGCCGGCATCCTGCGGCCCACCACGGGCGACGTCCGCGTACAGGGCCGGATCGCCTCGTTGCTCGAGCTGGGCGCCGGCTTCAACGGCGAGCTCACCGGCCGGGAGAACGTCTTCCTCAACGGCGCGCTGCTCGGGCTGGCCAAGCGCGAGGTCGAGGCGATGATCGACTCCATCGTCGAGTTCTCCGAGCAGGGTCCGCGCATCGACGACCCGGTGAAGCACTACAGCTCCGGGGAGTACGTCAAGCTGGCGTTCTCGATCGCCGTGCACGTCGACCCGGACGTGCTGCTCATCGACGAGGTGCTGGCGGTCGGCGACGAGGCCTTCGCCCGCAAGTGCCTGGCCAAGATCGAGGAGTTCCAGCAGGCCGGCAAGACGATCCTGTTCGTCACGCACTCGCTCGACCTCGTGACGCAGCTCTGCACCCGCGGCATCGTCGTCGACCACGGACGCGTGCAGTACGACGGCGACCCGGCGTTCGCCGTCGGCACCCTGCGCAAGATCCTCGGCACCGACCGTCCCGTGGGGCAGCCCGCCGGTCCGGTCGAGACCGGCGGGGTGCTCGTGCACTCCGCCGTCGCGTCCGACGTCCCCGGCGGGCCGCAGCGCCTGCGCTTCGTGGCCGGTGAGCCCTTCCACCTGCGCGTCGAGTGCGAGGTCCTGCGCGGCGACGAGGTCTACCCGGGCGAGGTCGGCGTGGTGGTCATGGGCGCCGGCGACATCCCGGTGTTTGCCCTGCGCACGCCGAAGGGCCACGGCCTGCCGACCGTTCCCGGCCGCTACGTCGTCGACTTCGCCGTCCCCGCGGTGCCCCCGCTCAACGGCGCGTTCATCCTCGGCGTGCAGGTCGACCACGCCGAGACCGGGCTGCCCATCACCGCCCGGCGCTTCGACGACGCGATCTGGGTCGAGACCGGTCGGCTGCCGGGCCTGCTCGACGTGCCGGCCAGCGCCACCGTGACAGCGCTGGACAGGAGTCCCGCGTGACGCGCCTCGAGAGCGACTACTACGCCTACATGGGCTACGACGCGGCCAACGCGAAGGCCGGCCTGCGTCACTACCTGCCCTGGTTCGCCGGCGGCGGGCCCGTCCTCGAGCTGGCCTGCGGACGCGGCGAGTTCCTCGACCTGCTCCGCGAGGCGGGGGTGGCCGGCGAGGGCATCGACCTCGACGACGGCATGGTCGCGCTGGCCCGCGGCGCCGGGCACACCGTGCAGCTCGCGGACGCGCTGACCGGCCTGCGCAGCCGGGCCGACGACTCCGTGCGCGGCGTCTTCTCCGCGCACTTCGCCGAGCACCTGCAGCCCGACGACCTCGAAGCGGTCATCGTCGAGTCCGCCCGCGTGCTCGCGCCCGGCGGGCACTTCGTCGCCGCCACCCCGAACGCCGCCTGCCTCTCGGTGATGGGCCACGACTTCTGGCGCGACCCCACCCACGTCCGCTTCTACGAGCCGCGACTGCTCGCCTTCTACTGCGCGAAGGCCGGTCTCGAGGTCGTCGAGACCGGGGGCAACCCGAGCAACCACGCCGGCCCGCCGCCCGAGACGATGGCGGCCGCTGCGCACGTCGACGAGGACCTGCGGCCCGACCTCGCCACGGCGATCCAGCGCATCACCGATCCCAAGAGCAAGGGCAAGGCCGATCCCGACTCGCCCTGGCACGTGTTCGGGCACTTCCTCGCCGTCCTCGAGGAGCGCCTGCGCACCACGCAGGAGGAGCTCGTGGCGGTCCGCCGCTCGTACGCCCACCTGCTCGACCAGCTGTACCCGTCCAACGAGGTCTACGTGGTCGCCCGTGCCGTCTGAGGCAGCCGCGGTGGCGACCGTCGTGGTCGTCAACTGGAACGGCGAGCGCTGGCTGCGCCCCTGCCTCGACGCGCTGTCCCGCCAGCAGACGAGCCGGGTCTTCTCGACCTGGGTCGTGGACAACGCCAGCACCGACGGCTCGCTCGCTCTGCTCGAGCGCGAGTACCCCGACGTGCGGGTGCTGCGCAACGACACGAACCTCGGCTTCGCCGGCGGCAACAACACCGCGCTGCGCCAGGTCACGACGCCGTACGCGGTGCTGCTCAACAACGACGCGACCCCGGAGCCGGACTGGCTGGAGCGCCTGCTGAGCCCCTTCGACGAGCCCGGCAGCGAGCGCGTCGCGGCGGTCACGAGCAAGGTGGTCTTCGCGCCGAAGTTCCTGCGGCTGCGGCTGTCCGTGCCCGGCTTCACCCCCGGCGGCGCCGACCCGCGCGAGCTCGGCGTCCGCATCGGCTCCGTGGTCGTCGACGGCGAGGACGTCACGTCCCGGGTGCTCTGGGAGAAGCTCACCTGGGGAGCAGAGGGCGTGGGCGCCGAGCGCTTCTGGTGGACCCGTCCCGAGGGCGAGCTGCTGGTGCCGCTCCCCCACGACGTCGGGCCCTGGGAGGTCGCGCTCCGCTGGGCCGCCGAAGCCGTGAAGGACGTCGAGCTGTCCTGGGACGGCGGCGAGCAGGTCTGCCCCGTGACCGCCGAGATGGCGGAGGTGGCGTTCACCGTGCCGGTCGGGACGCCCGCCGTCGACGTCGTCAACAACGTCGGGTCGGTCGTCTTCGCGGCCGGCTACGGCGCCGACCTCGGCTACCAGGAGGTCGACTCCGGGCAGTACGACGAGCCACGCGACGTCTTCGCGGTCTGCGGCTGCGCCGTCGCGTTCCGCACCGAGGCCGGCCGCGCGGTCGACTGGTTCGACGACGACTTCTTCCTCTACTACGAGGACACCGACCTGTCCTGGCGGCTCCGGCTCGCCGGCTGGACGCTGCGCTACGAGCCGCGGGCCGTCGTGCGACACGTGCACTCCGCGACCAGCATCGAGTGGTCGCCGGTGTTCGTCTTCCACACCACCCGCAACCGGCTGCTCATGCTGGTCAAGGACGCGACGCCGCACCGCTGGCGCCGCGAGTACCGCGCCTTCCTCGGCGAGACCCTCCAGATGTCGCGTCCCGTGATCGGCGCGCTGCGTCGCGGGCGCCGCCCCGCCGCCCGCCCGCTGCAGGCCCGGCTCCGGGCGACGTCGTCGCTGCTGCGCCTGACCCCGGCGGCGCTGCGCAAGCGCGGGCAGATCGGCCGCACCGCCGTCGTCCCGCGGGCGCAGCTCGACGCCGAGCTCGTGACGTCGCGATGAGAGCGGCCGTCTACAACCGGTTCTGGCACAGCCAGGGTGGGGGCGAGCGGCACTCCGGGATGATCGCCTCGGTGCTGTCGCACGACGGTGTCGACGTCGACCTCATCGGTCACACCGAGGTCGACACGTCCGAGCTCGCCGACCACCTGGGCCTCGACCTGTCGCGCGTCCGGCTGCGCGTCGTCCCGGACCGGGGCGACCTCGCCCTCGCCTCGCTCACCGAGGACTACGACCTGTTCGTCAACGGCTCCTACATGAGCCGGCTCGCCCCGCGAGCGACGCGCAACGCCTACCTCTGCTACTTCCCGACGCCGTTCGACGTCGACCTGCCGCCCTGGAAGAAGAAGGTCGCCCAGCGCTTCGGCGGCCTCATCAGCGCGCACACGGGAGGGTTCGACTACGGCGACGGCTGGTACCCGCCGGAGGGCGGTCGGCGCCGCACCTGGCGCTGGACGTCGGACGACGCCGTGCTGTCGTTCCCCCCGAGCACGGCTGCGCGCACCGTGCGTCTCGAGCTCGGTGGCCCCGCGCTGCCGCGCCCCGTCGAGCTGCGCGTCGAGGACGAGCACGGCGCCGTGCTGCTCCGCACCCGCGTCGAGGCCGGGTTCGCGCTGCACCGGTTCGTCATCCCCCCGTCCGTCAAGGGCAGCGAGCTGCACCTGCGCGCCGAGACCTTCTCCCCCGGCGGCACGGACGTGCGCGACCTCGGCGTCGCCGTGTCCCGGATGCGGCTCGAGGGCTCGGCCTACGGACCGCGCCAGCGCATCGCGCACTCCTACCCGTGGCTGCTGCGCGCGCCGCGCGACCTGTCGTTCCTCGACTCCTACGACGTCGTCATGGCCAACAGCGAGTACACCCGTGGCTGGATCCGGACGATGTGGTCCTCCGAGTCGGACGTGCTCTTCCCGCCGATCCAGGTGCAGCGCCTGCACCCGGCACCTCAGCGCGAGAAGGCCGTCGTCACCGTCGGCCGCTTCTTCGCACCCGGTCTCGGTCACGCGAAGCGGCAGCAGGAGATGGTCGAGTTCTTCGCCGCCGCCCACCGGGCCGGGCGGCTGCCCGGCTGGCGCATGTACGTGGTCGGCGGCATGGAGGACTCGCAGCGCGGCTACGTCGAGCAGGTACGCGCCGCCGGTCGCGGCGCTCCGGTCGAGGTCATCACCAACGCGCCGCGCCCCCGGGTCGAAGAGCTGCTGTCGACGTCCTCGGTGTTCTGGTCCGCGACCGGCTACGGCGGCGACGAGGCGTCGATGCCCTGGGCCGCGGAGCACTTCGGCATGACGACCGTGGAGTCGATGGCAGGCGGCTGCGTGCCGGTGGTCATCGACATGGCCGGGCAGAAGGAGATCGTCCGCGAGGGCGTGGACGGCTACCGGTGGTCGAGTCCGGAGCAGCTGGTCGACCGCACGGTGCAGCTCGCCGGCGACGAGGTGCTGCGCGAGCGGCTCGCCACCTCGGCCGTCGAGCGGGCCCAGCAGTTCAGCGAGGTCGCCTTCGCCGACCGCTGGCACGCCATCGCCGCGAAGCACTCCCTGCTCGGGTGACCGTGCCGGCTGCCGGGACCGTGCGCCGGGTGCGGGCCGTGGTCGTCAACTACGGCGGCGGCGACGAGGTCGTGGCGTGCGTCCGGTCATTGCTCGCGAGCGACTGGGACGACCTCGACGTCGTCGTCGTCGACAACGGCTCGACCGACGGCAGCCCCGAGCGCATCGAGCGAGAGCTGCCTGCTGTCAGGGTGTTCCGCTCGCCGGGCAACCTGGGCTACCCCGCGCTCAACCAGGTCGTCGAGGACCTGACGGGCGTCGACGCGGTGCTCGTCCTCAACCCGGACGCGGTGGTCGAGCCCGGCGCACTGCGCGCCCTGGCCGCCGCGCTCGACGCCGACAGGAAGGTAGGCGCTGCCTGCCCGCTGATCCTCCTGGACGGTGCCTACCGGGAGGTCCGCCTGACGCTGGACGGGCCGCCGCGCGCCTGCGTCGACCTGCTGGCCGTCGACGGCGCCGACCGGTGGCACCTCACCGGTCCGCGGGTGCGTCGCCGCTGGCACCGCGGGGTGGCGTGGTCGGTCGGCGACGGCAGCGTGCTGCGCACGACCGGCGACGAGCTGACGCTGCGCGTGCAGGCCCATCGACCCGGACGGCTGCGCCTGGTCTCGGGCGGCCACGAGGTCGAGGTCGCCGTCGGCCGCCGTCCGGTCGACGTGCGGGTCACCCCCGACGGCGAGGCGGTGCGGGTGGTCCAGAACGCCGGCTCGATCATCGGCGCGCACGGCCTGGGCATGAACCGCGGCTACCACCGACCACTCGGGCCGGCGTTCGACCAGGCCGTCGACGTGCCCGCCTGGTGCGGCGCGGGCGTCCTGCTGCGCAGCGACTACCTCCGCGAGGTCGGCCTGCTCGACCCGCGGTGGTTCCTCTACTACGAGGACACCGACCTGGCCTGGCGCGGACTGCTGCGCGGCTGGCGCCACCGCTACGTGCCCGAGGCGCGGGTCCGGCACGCGCACTCGACGACGATCGGTCACGGCAGCGGCCTGTACGACGTCCAGCACCACCGCAACCGCATCCTCACCGTCACCAAGTGCGCGCCGGCGCGGGAGGTCGTCGCGACGTGGCGGGACGCCTTGGGCCTGGTCGCGCAGCAGCTGCGCGGCGACGTGGTGGCCCGGCTGCGCGACGGACGGCCCCCCGAACCGGCGCTGACCGCGCGGCGCCTGCGTGGCCTCGCCGCCGCGGCCCGGCTCACGCCTGCGGTCCTGCGCGACCGGCGCAGCGTGCGCCGCGGCGCTGTTCCCGACGACGCCCTGCCCGCCCTGGGCCGGTGGCACGACCCCGCAGGAGCGATCTAGTGCAGCTCGTCGTCCTCAGCGCCCGGCCGGCGATGCTCGCCGGCACCCTGGCCCACGTCCGCGCGCACCTGCCGTGGGTGGACCACGTCCTGGTCGTGACGCCCTCGCGGCTGCAGGCCGAGGTGGAGCGCCTCGGCGTCCGGACGGTGACCGACGAGGAGCTGCTCGGCGGGGCAGGGCCCGGTGACCACGCCGCGCGCAACTACGCCCTGCGGGCCGCGCTGGCCACCTGCCCAGAGGTGACGGACGTCTTCCTGTCGGCCGACGACGACAACCGGCCGCTGGTCGCGGTCCCCGAGACGGCGTTCGTGCGGGGCGGGCGCTACCGCCGCTACACGTTCGGCCACCTCGACGACTGGGACCGGCGCGCCACCTCGCACGACGCCTGCCAGCTGGCGTCGCGCGGCGTCCTCGCGCTGCACGGGATGCCGCGCCGCGCGTACGCCGCGCACATGCCGCAGGTCGTCGACAAGGGGCTGCTGGCCGAGGTCACCGCGCTGTTCGCCGTCGCCGCGGCGCGGCACCCGCTGGACGAGTGGGCGACCTACTTCAACGCCGCGCCCTTCCTGCACCCGGACCGCTTCGAGGACCCCGAGCCCTACCTGACCCTGGGCTGGCCCGACGACGCCGCGACCTGGCAAGCCGTGCTCGACCCGGGCGCGCTGCTGTTCGAGAACTGCTTCCTGGAGCACTACGCCCCGGGCGGGGTCTTCGACGGCATCGACCCGGACGACCCGTCGTACGCCGGCGCCGTCGACAAGGTCGTGCGGTGGCGGACCTACGAGCTCCAGGTGCTCGACGGCGAGCGGCCCGCCGCGCTCGCGCCCGAGGTACGGCACGGACCCGTCGGGTCGGCGCTGCGCCGGGCCCGGGCGGCCTCGGTCGGCGATCCCGTGCTGCGCGACCGGCGCGCCCGGGCGGCGACGGCCTCGCTGCTCCGGGCGCTCGGGCGACGTCCCGGGGCGTAGGCCTCAGAGCCCGGCGAGCAGCTCCTCGAGGCGGAGGTCGAAGGCCTCCAGGGAGAAGTCGCGGGCACGTCGCACCGCCGACGCCGAGAGCCGGTCGCGCAGCGCCCGGTCGTCGACGAGCTCGCGGGTGCGCCGCACGAACCCGTCGAGGTCCGACACGTGCAGCCCGTCCACGCCGTCGCGCACGGTCTCGACCAGCCCACCCCGGTCGAGGACCACAGGCACGGCGCCGGCGGACATGGCCTCGACGACCGAGATGCCGAAGTGCTCCAGCCGGTCGGGGTGCCGCTCGCGGTCCTCGCCGAGACCGGCTGCGTGCCAGAACACCGAGGCCCTGGCGTAGAGGCCGTCGAGCTCGGCGCCCGAGGCGTTCACGTGCAGCTCGACCGGGTAGCCGGTGGCCTGCGCGCGGACCGTCGCGAGGTAGTCACGGCCGGTGTCCGAGCAGCCGCCCACCAGGTGCAGCGTCCACCCCGTCAGGCCCTCGTCGACCAGCCGCCGGAACGCCTGGACCAGCTCCAGCTGCTTCTTGCTGTGGCCCCGGCCGCGGGGGAAGAAGCGCCCCACGCCCAGCACGACCTGCTCCTTGTCCCCGGAGGCGCGCATGGGCACCGGCGGGTGCAGCACCGAGCTGGGCCGGTGCCACAGCTCCTGGACCCAGGAGGACGTGAAGTGCGAGTTGGCGATCAGCGCGTCGTAGCCGTCCAGCCAGGCGGTCGACGTGCTCGGGGCCGTCCCCGTGCGGCTCAGCCGCATGCCGATGCCCCGGCCGAGCGAGACGCCCACCACCGGCACGCCGAGCGTGCGCGCGTCGCCGCCGCCGAGCAGGTCGGAGGGGACGAAGGCCTCGGACTCCAGGGCGACCCGGACCGGGACGCCGGGCGCGGGACTGGCCACGTCGACATGCAGGGCGCGGCCGCTCCAGCGCTCGAGCGGGTTGCGCGGCGCGGCGAGCCGGGTGCACCCGGCGGGCCGGCCGTCGACGAGCAGGCGCACGTCCGCCGGTCCGGCAGCCGGCGGTCGCGCGAAGCCCAGCTGCAGCGCGAGCCGGACCGGGGAGCCGGGCTCGGTGGTCACGAGCAGCGTCCCGCAGCCGTCCGTCCAGGTCGTGCGCCCCTCCTGGCCGTGGAAGCCCGGACCCCACTCGACACGGGGCAGGCCGGCCGCCTGCTGCGGGACGTCGCCGCCGAGCGAGGTCGGGAAGTGCACGACGTAGAGGCTGCGCGGCGACGCCGGCGCCTCCCGGCTGCGGTGGCTCACGTTGACGAACAGGTCCGCGGACCGGCTCGCCTCGGTCACCGCCACCGAGGCGTGCGGCACGACCCGCACGGTGCAGCCGGACAGGTCCAGGGCGAGCCGCTCCCCCAGTGCGTCGCGGTCCAGCTCCTCGTGGGCGATCAGCTCGACCGGTCCGCGTCGCGCGAGCAGCTGTGCGACCGCCCCGCCGTAGGTCTCGGCGCCGCCACCCGTGCTCCAGAAGCGGTTGTAGACAGCGGACCTCACGGACGGGACGGTAGCCGGTAGCGTCCGGCCGTCATGGAGGGGACGCGGTGAGGGTCGGCCTCGACGGCACGCCGCTGCTGGGGGCCCGCACCGGCATCGGGCGGTACGTCGAGCAGCTGCTCGGCGCGCTGTCCGGCGGGCCGGAGGAGCTGGTCGCCACGGCGTTCACGTTCCGCGGCCTCGAAGATCTTGCGGTGCCCCCGGGTGTCGAGGTGCGGGCCCGGCGCGTCCCCGCCCGGGCGTTGCAAGGGGCCTGGGCGCGCGCGGAGCAGCCCGTCGTCGAGGTGCTCACCGGAGGCCTCGACGTCTTCCACGCGACCAACTTCGTGCTGCCCCCGCTGCGCCGCGCCCGGGGCGTGGTGACCGTGCACGACCTGGCCTTCCTGCGCATGACGGACACCGTCAGCTCCGCCAGCGCCCGCTACCGGGCCCTGGTGCCGCGCTCCCTCGCGCGGGCCTCGGTCGTCGTGACGCCGAGCGGAGCGGTGGCCGACCAGGTCCGGGAGGCGTACGCACCGACCGTCCCCGTGGTGGCCGTGCCGCACGGCGTCGCCCCGGGCTGGGGCAGCGCGTCGCCACCGGACGCCGCCCTGCGTGCGCGCCTCGGGCTGCCGTCGTCGTACGTCCTGTTCGTCGGCACGCTCGAACCGCGCAAGGACGTCCGGACCCTGCTGGCCGCGCACGCGCTCCTGCCGGACGCCCCGCCCCTGGTGCTCGTCGGTCCCCCCGGCTGGGGCGAGCAGGTCGACGTGAGCGGCGCCGTGACCCCCGGCTACCTCGACGACGACGCCCTCCGGCCGCTGGTGGCCGGCGCCGCCGCCCTCGTGCTGCCCAGCCGCGACGAGGGCTTCGGGCTGCCGCTGCTGGAGGGCCTGGCAGCCGGGACGCCCGTCGTCGCCAGCGACCTGCCGGTGCTGCGGGAGGTCGGCGGCGACGCCGTGCGCTACGCCCCGGTCGGGAACGCGGAGGCCTTCGCCGACGCGCTGCGGGCCGTCCTCGACGCTCCTGGCGACCCCGCTGGACGGCGTGCGCAGGCCGCGCCGTTCACGTGGGCGCGGTCCGCCGAGGGCCATCGCGCCGCTTACACTCTGGCGCTGTCCTGACCCCTAGCCAGAGGTGCCGCCACCGTGCGCTTGGCCGACCAGTTCCTCGAGCACGTGCACCTCGCGCAGCGGCAGGTCGCCGAGACGCGCTGGCTGAAGCGCAAGGGCGACGCACGCACGCTCGTCTGGCCCGAGGCGGCCGCCGACAGCAAGCTCACCAAGGTCACCAGCACGTGCAACATCTGCGGCTGGAAGGGCCGGGGCTTCGAGGGCGTGGCGCACAGCGAGTCCGCCCTGTGCCCGATCTGCGGCTCCATCGCCCGGGACCGCTTCCTCTACTGGTGCTGGACGCACCGGGCGTCGTACGACCCGAAGGCGGAGGTCCTCGAGACCTCTCCGCGCCTCGGCGGGATGTACCGGCACCGCATGACCGAGCGGGTGAGCTACGTCGCCAGCGACTACGACGAGTCCATGCACAGGGCGGTGATCCGGCTGGACCTGCAGGCCATCGACCTGCCCGACGCCTCGCTGGACGTCGTGCTCACGCCGCACGTGCTCGAGCACGTGCCGGACACCGACAAGGCGCTGTCCGAGCTCTTCCGCGTGATGAAGCCCGGCGGTCACGTCTTCCTGCAGGTGCCGATCCCCCAGGCGGTCACGATGGTGCCGGCGGAGCCGGAGTACCACGGCGACCGCACCCTGGTGTTCTTCCGCTTCGGCTGGGACCTGGCCGACAAGATCCGCTCGCACGGCTTCGCCTGCGACACGCTGGTGACCGCCGAGCTGCGGGACGCGGCTGCCGCGGGGACCTGCCCGTGGACGCACGAGGGCTCGGACTGCGACGTCGAGGACCTGATGGCCGGCGCGGACGCCTCGGCCATGACGGTCATCGCCAGCGCCGAGGAGGCCAGGCTGCTGGGCTTCCGCCCGGCGTACCAGTTCGTCACGTTCGACTGCCACAAGCCGCGCTAGCGCCGGCCGCTGCGCCGGTGGTAGACCACCGGCTGTGGACGAGCTCGAGGTGCTGAGGGCCGGGTACGCGCGGACGACTGCGCACGTCGAGGCGCTGACGCCGCAGGACCTGTCGCGGCCGACGCCCTGCCCCGACTGGGACGTGCGGGCGCTGCTCGCGCACGTCGTCGCGGCCACGGACGGCCTGGTCGCGATGCTGCACGACCAGACGCCCGACTGGGGCAAGGACGCCCTGGGCGACGACCCGGCCGCTGCCGTGCGCGGGTCCGTCGAGGCCTCGCTGGCCGCCTGGGCCGAGCCCGGCGCGGTGGACACGCCGTCGAACCAGATGCCGGGGATGCGGGTCGTCGACTTCGCCATGGGCGACGCGGTCGCGCACGCCTGGGACCTCGCGTCGGCCCTGGGGCGGCCGCTGGACCTGCCGGACGAGGCGGCTCAGGCGGTGCTGGACCGGTGGCAGGGCGAGCCCGCGGACATCGGCCGGACCTTCGGCGCGTTCGGACCGCGGGTGACGGTCCCGGCGGACGCGCCGCCCCTGCACCGGCTGCTCGGCGAGATGGGCCGCGACCCGGCCGCCGGGGTGGCTTAGCCGGTCCCGCTGCGGACGGTCGCCTTGCAGCGGGCCCGCGCGAGGGGCGCGCCGCGGCAGGCGGCGGAGCCGATGACGACGGACTCGGTGTAGGGCAGCGCCGGGTCCTCGCCGACCTGGCCGGTCAGCTTCAGCAGGTAGCTGCCGGGCCGGGCCGGCGTCCCGTCGGCCATCGTCAGGTCCCAGGTGATCTCGGCGGTCCCGCCCACGCCGCTGGTGCTCTTGAGCACCGCTCCGCTCGGGGTGCTGACGGTCCCGGTCCACGCGAGGTCGCGGAGCGTCCCGGCCTGCACGGTCACCGGGCCGCGGGAGCGCAGCGCGAACTCCCGGCCCCCGGTGGCCACCGGTGACACGAAGCCGGCGCCGAGCTCGTCGGCCACGAGCGAGCGGATCTGCGGCATGCGGTCGTACGTCGTCTGGCCGGGGCAGGACGTGTTGCCGGCGTCGCGGTGGCCGCTGACGACGTCGAAGGTCACCTTCGTACCGGCGCTGTACTTCGAGGTGCCGCCGCCGGCCGACGTCAGGACCGCCTGGCCGAGCGGGTCGCGGTAGGCCGAGCCGAGCTTCCAGGCCAGCACCTTCGACAGCATCCCGACGGTCGGCGTCGACGCCGGGACGGTCGAGAAGTCGCCCAGCAGCGAGACGCCGAA
>JBKJQM010000064.1:0-3198 GCA_046594005.1 Mycobacteriales bacterium | reverse complement strand
GGGCGCCCACCAGACGACGACCTGGCACTGCGCGCGGGTCAGGGCGACGTACAGCAGCCGCAGCTCCTCGCCGTCGTCCTCGGCGTCGGCCGCCTTCTTGCGCGCCTCCCACCCCGGGCCGCCCTTGCCACCCACGTCGAGGACGCGCTCACCGGTGACCGGGTCGTGCAGCCGCAGGGTCGCAGGCGTGGACGCCCGGCCGCCGTCCCACCCGAAAGGCGCGTAGACGATGGGGAACTCGAGACCCTTGCTGGCGTGGACGGTGACGATCTGCACCGCGGCGGCGTCGGTCTCGAGCCGCCGGCTCCGCTCGCCGGCGCTGCCGCTGTCCGGGTCCTCCACGCGCTCGCCGAGCCAGGTGACCAGCGCGTTCAGCCCGAGCGAGTCCTCGACGGCCGCGCGGTTCAGCGCCTGCGCGAGGTGGCGCAGGTCGGTGAGCCGGCGCTCCCCCGCCTCGATGCCCAGCAGCCGGCTCTCCAGCCGGGTCCGGTGCGACAGCTGCTCGAACGCCGCGGCCAGTCCGGCCTCCTCGAAGCGCTGCGCCGCGTCGCGCAGCAGGCCCCCGGCCTCCTCCAGCGCGCCGTCAGGGTCGGCGTCGAGGCGGGCGGCGGTCCACCCGACCAGCGGGGTGAGGGCGGCCAGCCGGACGCGGCCGGCGCGGTGCGGCTGCTCCAGGGCCTGCAGCAGCCACAGCCAGTCTCGGGCGCTCGGGGTCGCGAACACGCTGGTGCTGCTGGCGACGACGCACGGCACGCCGGCCTGCTCGAGTGCGGACTGCACGAGACCGGCATGCACGTGCTTGCGGACCAGCACCGCGATGTCGCCGGGGGCGACGGCACGTGGCCCGTCCGACAGGTGCAGCTGCTGGCCGCTGTCCAGCAGCCGAACCACGTCGGCAGCCACGTCCGCGGCGACCTTGGCGCGCATGCCACCCACGGCGGGGAACCCGGTCTTGCCGAGCGGGCCGGCTGCCGTGCGGTCCAGCACCCGCAGCCGGAACGGCGTCGCACCGGGCATCCGCGACGTCGTCGTGTGCGCGTCGACGTGCCGAGCCACGATCTGCGGGTGGCCGAGGGCGGTGTCGCCGTACAGGTGGTGCAGCGCCCGCAGCAGCCCCTCGTCGCTGCGCCAGTTGGTCGCGAGCGTGTGCGACGAGTCCGCGACCTGACGGGCGGCGAGGTAGGCGAGCACCTCCGCGCCGCGGAAGGCGTAGATGGCCTGCTTCGGGTCGCCGATGAGGACCAGGTCGGTGTGCCCGTGGAAGGCGGTGCGCAGGACCTCCCACTGCACCGGATCGGTGTCCTGGAACTCGTCGACCAGCACGACCCGGAACTGCGCCCGCAGCCGCGCGCAGGCTGCCGGTCCGCGTTCCGGGTGGCACAGCACGTCGCGCAGCAGCACGAGCAGGTCGTCGAAGTCGCGCACGGAGGCGAGCCGCTTGCGCCGGTCGACCTCCTGAACGGCGGCGTCCGCCAGCCCGTAGCGCTGACCTGCTGCCGTGGTGCGGTCGGCGTCGCGCGGCTCGAGGCGGGCCGTGCGGTCGCCGACCGCGGCGCGAGCGACGTCGCGGGCGTCGCGAGGCGAGATCTCAGGGGGGACGGCGCCGTGCGCCGCGAACTTGCGCAGGTAGAGGTCGTCCACGACCTCGCGCAGCAGGTCGTCCACGCTCTCCACGAGCTGCACGCCCGGCTCGTGGTCGCCCGACATCCCCAGGCCGTCGAGGACCGACTGGCAGAAGCTGTGCGTCGTCGCGATGGTCGCCCGGTCGAAGTCCGACAGGGCGCGCACCAGCCGCTGCCGCCGCAGCGCCACCTCCTCGTCCGGCGCATCCCGGAGGTGACCCACGAGCGCGTCGTCGCAGGTCTCGTCGCTCAGCCCGCGCAGCGTCGACGCGAGCCGCTCACGGACCCGTTCGCGCAGCTCCTGGGTGGCCGCCCGGCTGAAGGTCGCGAGCATCAGCTGGGACAGCTCAGCGTGGCCCTCCGCGACGTAGCGGGTCGCGAGCGCCGCGATGGTCCAGGTCTTCCCGGTCCCGGCGCTGGCCTCCAGGACGGTCGTCCCCGTCGGCAGCCGTCCGTAGAGATCGAAGCTCACGGCCGCCCCACCTGCTCGTGCGCGAGCAGCGGCTCCCACAGGCGTCGGGCCAGCGCGCCGAAGCGGGTGCCCTCCGGTCCCGGATCGAGGGCTGCCGTCATGCAGGCGAACGCCGGCTGGGCCCCGTGCACATAGCCCAGGTGGCGGTCCTGACCGTCGCCGAACATGCCGCCCCACTCCTTCGCCGCCGCCTCGAGCGCCTCGTCGACGGACCCGCCGAGGACCCGTCGGGCGGCGTACTCGTGCGAGGCCCCCGTCGCGATCGGCAGCGGCTCGCGCATCCCCTCGTCGTAGACGGCGACCAGGTCGCGGAGCACCTGGACCGGGTCGTCGGGCGCGGTGAGGGTCGACCGCCAGACCGGGCGGCGGTACGGCCCGCGGCCGGTGGTCAGCGCCTGCGCCGGCGTGCCGACCGCCGTCACCGCGAGAAGCCGCGCCCAGGCGGCGATCCGGTGCTTCGGCGCGAGGCTGGAGTAGGAGGTGCTCGCGAGCACAGAGCCGTGCAGGCCGCCCACCGTGCCGGTCAGACGGCGCCCGCCGCCGAGGTCCACGAGCACGTCGAGGGCGCGCGCGACACCGGCGTGCACCTCGAGCGCCGCCAGCGCCAGCGGCTCGACCGCCTTGTCGAGGTCGTCGACCAGGCGCATGCCGAGGGGCCCGGGCGGCAGCGTGCCGCGGCGCCACTCGGCCTGCCGGAACGCCGACGTGCTGACACCGGCCAGGCGGGCGGCGAGCATCCGGTCGCCGACGTCCCACTTCTGCAGCGGGTCCAGCTCGGCCTGAAGCGCGTCGGCGACCTGCTCCTCGTCGTCCGGCACGTGCACGCCCAGGCGCCGGCTGAGGAACGCCTTCGTGGGGTGCACGAGGAAGGCGACCAGGTCGGCGAGCTCGACGTCCGCCGGACGGGCGGGCAGCGGTGCGTCCAGCAGCGGCGGCTCGGGCCGTCGGGATGCGATGGCTGCGCGGGCACCGGCGTACGCCCCCTCGTCGAAGCTGAAAGGCGTTGCCGCCTGGAAGTTCCCGGCGTCGAAGGGCTGCAGCGGGTGTCGGCGCAGCACGCCGGACAGGGCGTCGTCGCCGACGGTGGCGCGCAGCACGTCGAGC
>JBKJQM010000054.1:0-3624 GCA_046594005.1 Mycobacteriales bacterium | reverse complement strand
CTGCCGTTCAACACCGCCAGCTGGCGCTCGGTCTACTCCGCCGCCGCCCGCGGCGCCGAGGAGATCATGGTCGACGAGCTGGCGGCGGCGCTCGGCAAGGACCCGGCCGCCTTCCGGTTGGAGCACCTCGACGACCCGCGCTACAAGGCCGTCCTGCAGAAGGTCCTGGAGATGGGTGCCTGGGGCAAGAAGATGCCGAAGGGACACGCGCAGGGCCTCGGCTTCCACTCCGAGTACAAGTCCGTGACTGCCTGCCTCGTCGAGATCGACGCGACCAACCCGAAGGACCCACGCGTCACGCGGGCGTCGATCGCCGCTGACTACGGGCTGCCGATCAACCCGCGCGGTCTCGAGGCCCAGCTCCAGGGCGGGCTGACGGACGCCATCGCCACGACGCTGCGCGCCGGCCTGCACCTCAAGGACGGCGGCTTCCTCGAGGGCTCGTACTCGCAGTTCCACTTCCCGCGCCAGGCCGACAGCCCGACCAAGCTGGACATCTTCATCTTCCCGGAGACCACCGGGGAGCCAGGCGGCGCTGGCGAGCTCGGCGTGCCGGCCGCAGTGGGCGCCGTGGTCAACGCGTACGCCCGGGCCACCGGCACGAAGCCACGCAGCTTCCCGATCAACTTCCCCGTGGACTTCACCCCCTTCCCGACCGGCACGGGGTCCACCCGCGTCAACCCCCGCTAGGAGCGCGTCGTGCCGAAGTACTCGTTCGTCCTGAACGGCAAGACCGTCAACGTCGACGCACCCGCGGACCTGTCGGTCCTGTGGACGCTGCGCGACAAGCTCGGGGTGACTGGCCCGAAGTACGGCTGCGGCATCCAGGTCTGCTACGCGTGCACGAGCCACCTGGACGGGGAGGCGTTCAACCCCTGCGTCACCAACCTGCGTGACGTCGCGGGCCGCGAGGTCACGACGATCGAGGGGCTGGCGGACGGCGACGTCCTGCACCCGGTCCAGGAAGCGTGGCTCGAGCAGGACGTCGCGCAGTGCGGCTACTGCCAGCCCGGCCAGATCATGGCGGCCGCGGCCCTGCTGAAGCGGACGTCGAACCCGACCGACGCGGAGATCGACGAGATCCAGAACGTCTGCCGCTGCGGCACCTACTTCCGCGTGCGCACCGCCATCAAGAGCGCCGCCGCCAAGATCGCCGCCCGTCCCGCCGCCGCCGGCGCACCGGCGGCCGCCGCAGGAGGAACCGGGACGACGGGCACCGGGGCAGCGCCGACCGTCGCCGGGGGGGGCCTGCCCGCCACCGGCAGCTCGCCCGCGCCGGCGCTGCTGGGCGCCGCGGCACTCGCCGCCGCAGCCGCGGCCGTCCGCGCCACCCGCGTCGACCCGGACGCCGCCCCCGCCTCCTAGTCTCTTGCCATGCCGCTGTCCGGGGACTACGAGCCGAGCACGATGGAGTGGGTCCGCACCCAGGTCGAGCGCTACGAGACCTCGGGCGGGACGCGGGCGACCACCATCGTCGGCAAGCCGGTCGTGATCGTCACCTCCGTCGGCGCGAAGACCGGCCGGCTGCGCAAGAACCCCGTCATGCGGGTCGAGCACGAGGGCGCCTACGCCGCCGTGGCCTCGCTGGGCGGGGCGCCGCGGCACCCGGTCTGGTACTGGAACCTGCTGGCGCACCCGCTGGTCGAGCTGCAGGACGGCCCGGTCAAGGGCGACTTCGTGGCGCGACTGGTCGAGGGCGAGCAGAAGGCCCGCTGGTGGGAGCGGGCGGTGCAGGCCTACCCGGAGTACGAGGCGTACCAAGCCAAGACCGACCGGGAGATCCCGGTGTTCGTGCTAGATGGCGCTCCTGCGGACGGGACGGGTTCCGACCGCTCCGGCCGCGGGTAGCGCTCCGGCATGCGACCCAGCCACGTCCCCCTGCGCCTCGCGACCGGCGCCTTCATCCTCAACGCCGGCATCGGCAAGCGCGGCCTCGACGCCGAGAGCGCCGCCGGCATGCAGGGCATGGCGGCCTCCGTCGTGCCTCAGGCCGGCTCGCTGCCGCCCGAGCAGTTCGGCAAGATCCTCTCGACCGGCGAGATGGCCCTCGGGGCCGCGCTGCTGATGCCGTTCGTCTCGCCGCTCAAGGCCGGCCTGGCGCTCACCGCCTTCAGCGGCGGCCTGCTGGCGATGTACCGCAAGACGCCCGGCATGACCGAGTCCGACGGCATCCGCCCGACCCAGGCCGGGACGGCGATCGCCAAGGACGTCTTCATGCTCGGCGCCGGCCTCGCGCTCGTCCTCGACGGGCTCATCGACGACACCAAGGGTGCCGCGAAGACGACCAAGCGCTCGGTGAAGAAGCAGGCCAGGAAGGCCAAGCAGGCCCTGCCCGGCTAGACCGTCCTGCTCGCACCGCCCCCTCTCCGGATGATCTTCCGCAGGTGGTCAGCGACACGCCGGTGCGGCGCGCCATCCGGTGACGCTCGCGGATCCGGCCGGGCAGGTGCTCCGCTACAGCGGGAGCATCCGCCCGTCGGCGTTCTGCACGGCTGCACCGATGAAGGCGCGGAATAGCGGGTGCGCGCGGGTCGGCCGCGAGCGGAACTCCGGGTGCGCCTGGGTGCCGACGAAGAACGGGTGGACCTCGGCGGGCAGCTCGGCGATCTCGACCAGCTGCCCGTCCGGCGAGGTGCCGGAGAAGACCAGCCCCGCGGCCTCGAGCTGCGGGCGGTAGGCGTTGTTGACCTCGTAGCGGTGGCGGTGCCGCTCGGTGGCCGGCTCGTCGCCGTACGCCAGCGCCGCCTGGGAGCCCTTCGTCAGCTTCGTCGGCCACAGGCCCAGGCGCATCGTCCCGCCCATGTCGCGCTCCCCCGACACGACGTCGTGCTGGTCGGCCATCGTCGCGATGACGGGATCGGGTGAGGCCGGGTCGAACTCGGTCGAGCTGGCCTTCTCGATGCCGGCCAGGTCTCGGGCCACCTCGATCACCATGCACTGCAGGCCGAGGCACAGCCCCAGCACGGGCACCTTGCACTCGCGGGCGTGCCGGATCGCGCCGAGCTTGCCCTCGATGCCGCGCACGCCGAAGCCGCCCGGGATGAGCACGCCGTCCACGCCCTCGAGCGCCCGGGACGCACCCTCGGGCGTCTCGCAGTCGTCGGAGGCGACCCAGCGGATGTTCACCTTGGCGTCGTTGGCGAAGCCGCCGGCCCGCAGGGCCTCGGTGACCGAGAGGTAGGCGTCGGGCAGGTCGACGTACTTGCCGACCAGCGCGACCGTGACCGACTTGGCGGGGTGGTGCACCCGCTGCAGGAGCTGGTCCCAGTCGGTCCAGTCGACGTCCCGGAACGACAGCCCCAGGCGACGTACGACGTAGGCGTCCAGGCCCTCGGCGTGCAGCACCTTCGGGATGTCGTAGATCGAGGGCGCGTCCACGCAGGACACGACCGCCTCCTGGTCGACGTCGCACATCGCCGCGATCTTGCGCTTGATGCCGTCGTTGATGGGCCGGTCGGAGCGGCAGACGATCGCGTCGGGCGTGATGCCGATGGTGCGCAGCGCCTGGACCGAGTGCTGGGTGGGCTTGGTCTTGAGCTCGCCGCTCGGGCCGATGTACGGGATCAGGCTGACGTGCAGGAAGAAGCACCGGTCCCGGCCGACCTCCTGGCGCACCTGGCGGGC
>JBKJQM010000277.1:0-3583 GCA_046594005.1 Mycobacteriales bacterium | reverse complement strand
CTGGCCCCCGGTGACCAGGTGCAGCTCACCGACCCCAAGGGCCGGATGCACACCATCACCCTCGAGCCGGGCAAGCAGTTCCACACCCACAAGGGGATCCTCGAGCACGACAGCCTGATCGGCGGTCCTGAAGGCGTCGTCGTCACGATCGGCGTGACGAGCTACCTGGCACTGCGGCCGCTGCTCTCGGACTACGTGCTCTCGATGCCGCGCGGCGCGCAGGTCGTCTACCCGAAGGACTCGGGCCAGATCGTCCAGATGGCCGACATCTTCCCGGGCGCCCACGTCGTCGAGGCGGGCGTCGGGTCGGGTGCCCTGTCGATGAGCCTGCTCCGTGCGGTGGGGGACACCGGGCGGCTGTCGTCGTACGAGCGGCGGGCGGAGTTCGCCGAGATCGCCCAGGCGAACGTCGAGCGGTACTTCGGCGGGCCGCACCCGGCGTGGACCATCACGATCGGCGACCTCGCGTACGCCCTCGACGAGACGGACGTGGACCGCGTCGTGCTCGACATGCTCGCGCCCTGGGAGGTGCTCGACGCGGTGAGCAGGGCACTTCGACCGGGCGGGCTGGTGTGCGCCTACGTCGCGACCACCACCCAGCTGTCCGCGACCGTCGAGGCGCTGCGCGCGCAGGGCACCTTCACCGAACCGCAGTCGTGGGAGTCGATGGTCCGCGGCTGGCACGTCGAGGGGCTGGCCGTCCGCCCGGAGCACCGGATGATCGGGCACACCGGGTTCCTGTGCACCTCGCGCCGGCTGGCGGACGGCGTCGAGCCGCCGGTGCGCCGCCGTCGGCCGAGCAAGGGGATGGACACCTCGGTCGAGACCGAGCCGGTCGAGCGCACCGAGCCGTTCCGGCCGAACCTGCCCTAGCAGTCCGGCCCGTCGGGGCGCGAAGGCTCTTGCCATCTACATAGGATGCCGACAGAGCACAGCAGTACCCCTCTGAACGGGTGGTGAGCACGGTGGCAGGAGCACGCGGTAGCGGCTCGGACGACAGCGGCCAGGACCATGCCCGGGACAAGGCGGTCGCGGAGCTGACCGCCCAGGTCGGCTACCTCGAGCAGGAGGTGTCGGTCCTGCGCCGCAAGCTGGCCGACTCGCCGCGGCAGGTGCGCGCGCTCGAGGAGAGCCTGTCCCAGGCGCAGGCCAGCCTTGCCGGCCTCACGGGCCAGAACGACCGGCTCGTCGGCACCCTGCGCGAGGCGCGCGACCAGATCGTCGCCCTCAAGGAGGAGGTCGAGCGCCTGGCCCAGCCGCCGAGCGGCTACGGCGTCTTCCTGAGCCGCCACGAGGACGACAGCGTCGACATCTTCACCGGCGGCCGCAAGCTGCGCGTCACCGTCAGCCCCGGCGTCGACCTCGACGAGCTCCGCCGCGGCCAGGAGGTCATGCTCAACGAGGCGATGAACGTGGTGCTCGCGCTGGAGTTCGAGCGCCAGGGCGACGTCGTCCTGCTCAAGGAGCTGCTGGACGACGAGGACGGCAACCGCGACCGCGCCCTGATCATCGGCCACACCGACGACGAGAAGGTCGTCATGCTGGCCGACTCGCTCAAGGACCAGCCCCTCAAGGCCGGTGACTCCCTGCTGGTCGAGGCGCGCAGCGGCTACGCCTACGAGCGCATCCCCAAGTCCGAGGTCGAGGAGCTCGTCCTCGAAGAGGTCCCGGACATCGACTACAGCGACATCGGCGGCCTGGCCGCGCAGATCGAGCAGATCCGCGACGCCGTGGAGCTGCCGTTCCTGCACAAGGACCTGTTCAAGGAGCACCAGCTGCGGCCCCCGAAGGGCGTGCTGCTGTACGGCCCGCCCGGCTGCGGCAAGACCCTCATCGCCAAGGCCGTCGCCAACAGCCTGGCCAAGAAGGTCGCCGAGGTCACCGGCAAGCCCGACGGCCGCGCGTACTTCCTCAACATCAAGGGCCCGGAGCTGCTCAACAAGTACGTCGGTGAGACCGAGCGGCACATCCGCCTGATCTTCCAGCGCGCCCGTGAGAAGGCCTCTGAGGGCACGCCGGTGATCGTCTTCTTCGACGAGATGGACTCGATCTTCCGCACCCGCGGTTCGGGCGTGAGCTCCGACGTCGAGACGACGATCGTCCCGCAGCTGCTCAGCGAGATCGACGGCGTGGAGACGCTCGAGAACGTCGTCGTCATCGGTGCCTCGAACCGCGAGGACATGATCGACCCTGCGATCCTGCGCCCCGGCCGGCTCGACGTGAAGATCAAGATCGAGCGGCCGGACGCCGAGGCCGCCAAGGACATCTTCGGCAAGTACATCGTCACGGAGCTGCCGCTGCACCCCGAGGACCTGGCGGAGAACGGCGGCAACCGCGGGGCCACCGTCGCGGGGATGATCCAGCGGGTCGTCGAGCGCATCTACACCGAGGCGGAGGAGAACCGCTTCCTCGAGGTGACCTACGCCAACGGCGACAAGGAGGTCCTGTACTTCAAGGACTTCAACTCCGGCGCCATGATCGAGAACATCGTGGGTCGAGCCAAGAAGATGGCCATCAAGGACTTCCTCGAGACCGGTCAGAAGGGGCTGCGCCTGCAGCACCTGCTGAGCGCGTGCGTCGACGAGTTCAAGGAGAACGAGGACCTGCCCAACACCACCAACCCCGACGACTGGGCCCGGATCTCGGGCAAGAAGGGGGAGCGCATCGTCTACATCCGCACCCTCATCACCAGCGCCAAGGGCCAGGAGAGCGGCAAGTCTATCGACACGGTCAGCAACACCGGCCAGTACCTGTAGGTGGGCTACCGCCGTCCCGACGGCGCGCAGCCGCCGGTGGAGACCTACAGCGTCGTCACGGAGCCCGAGCGGTTCCAGGCGGTGGTGGACGAGGCCGACCGGCTCGTCGACGAGCTGGAGCGGGCCTACGACGTCGTGCGGTCCCCGGCGTCGCTGCGCGGGTGCGTACGCGCCGAGCGGCTCATCCCGACGGTCGGGACGCCGCTCGTCGTCGGCGTCACCGGCTTCCCGGCGGTGCTGCTCGGCTTCGGCGCGTACGGCCACGTCGAGGTGCTGCCGGACTGCGGCTGCGACGCCTGCGACGACGCCCCGGAGGCGGTCGTGCACGTGCTTCAGCGCATGGTCGGGGCCGTGGTCCGGGGCCAGGTCGTCGAGCGGGTGGACCGCACGGCGTACGAGGTGCGTCTGACCTACGACGACGGTGCGAGCGGCAGCAGCGAGCCCCTCAGCCGCGCGCGGCGGGTCGAGCTGGAGGCGATGCACCCCCGCGGTGAGCACGCCTGGCCTGCCTGGCTGCCCCGCACGACCTAGGCTCCGAGCATGACCACCCGGCGCGTCATGGGCATCGAGACGGAGTACGGCGTCTCCGTCCCGGGCCAGCCCGCGAGCGGCGCGATGGTGGCTTCCTCCCAGGTCGTGAACGGCTGGGCCAGCGGCATGGCCGACGGGCCGGTCCGCGCCCGCCGTACCCGCTGGGACTTCGAGGAGGAGAACCCGCTGCGGGACGCCCGCGGCTTCGACGTCGGCGCCGGGATGTCGGACCACCTCGCCGGTGAGCCCGACGAGGAGATGGGGCTGGCGAACGTCATCCTCACCAACGGCGCGCG
>JBKJQM010000163.1:0-4814 GCA_046594005.1 Mycobacteriales bacterium | reverse complement strand
GACCTGTACGGCGCGCACGCCGACCGGGTCGTCACCGTGGCCCCCGGCGTCGACCTCGAGCACTTCCGCCCCGGCGAGGCCACCGGCGCGCGCACCCGTCTGGGCGTCCCTCCCGATGCCGTCCTGCTGCTGTTCGTCGGGCGCATCCAGCCGCTCAAGGCGCCCGACGTCCTGCTGCACGCCGCCGCGCGGATGCTGCAGCAGGACCCCTCCCTCCGTGACCGCCTCGTCGTGGCCGTCGTCGGGGGGCCGAGCGGCACCGGGCTCCTCGAGCCCACCGCCCTGCAGGACCTCGCGCACGAGCTCGGCATCGCCGACGTCGTCCGCTTCGAGACGCCGCAGAGGCAGACGCAGTCGGGTGGGCGGGACCGGCTGCGCGACTGGTACGTCGCCGCCGACGTGGTGGCGGTCCCCAGCCACAACGAGTCGTTCGGCCTGGTCGCCTTGGAGGCGCAGGCCTGCGGGACCCCGGTCGTCGCCACCGATGTCGGCGGCCTGCGCACCACGGTCCGGGACGGCGTCTCGGGACTGCTCGTCGCCGGCCACTCCGCGGACGCCTGGGCTGCCGCGCTGTCGCACGCCGTCCGTGACCGCCGCCGACTGTCGCCGGGCGCCGTCGCGCACGCGTCCCGCTTCTCGTGGGGACGCACCGCCGACGGGCTGCTCCGCACCTACCGCGACGCTCTGGCCGACCGGGTCGCCGCGCTGCCGCTGGCCGCGTCGCGGTGAGCGTCCACGACGTCATCGCAGCCGCGCTCACCGAGGCCGAGCTCGACCACACGGTGCACGGCGAGGGCCAGTTCTTCGTGGTCCTGCCCGGCACCCACAAGCTCGCGACGAACTGCTGGCTCGTCGCCGGCAAGCACGCGCTGCTCGTCGAGGCGTTCGTCTGTCGCAAGCCCGACGAGAACGTCGAGGAGTTCTACCGCTTCCTGCTGCGCCGCAACTCCCGGCTGTACGGCGTCTCGTTCTCGATCGACGCCTCCGGCGACGTCTACCTCGTGGGCCGGCTGCCACTGCACTCGGTGACGGCGGAGGAGGTCGACCGGCTGCTGGGGTCGGTGCTGCAGTACGCCGACGAGTCCTTCGACCCGCTGCTCGAGATCGGCTTCGCCAGCTCCATCCGCCGCGAGTGGGAGTGGCGCCAGAAGAACGGCATGCCGACCGCGAACCTGCAGGCGTTCGCGCGCTTCGCCGACCCGGACCGGTGAGCAGCGGCGTCGTCTGGGAGCTCGACGGGCGCCTGCTGGACGTGCTCTCGGAGATCGGCGCCCGCTTCGAGCGGGTCGAGGCGGGGGCGTACGTCGTCACGCTGCCCGGCCGCCGCCGCCCGTCGACGCTGCTGTGGCTGATCGCCGGTGAGCAGGCCGTCGCCGTCGAGGCCTTCGTCATGCACGTCGTCGACGTCGCCGACCCCGCGCCGCTGCACCGCTACCTGCTGGCCAAGAACCTGCGGCTGCGGGACGTCCACTTCGGCCTCGACGACGTCGGCGACGTCTTCCTCACCGGCTCGCTGCCGCACGCTGCCCTCGACCTGCCGACCGTGGACCGGCTGTGCGGCGAGGTGCTGTCGCTGCTCGAGGACAGCGCCGAGGGACTGGAGCGGGTGACGTACGGCGACCGGCTCGCGGGTGACCCGGCCCTCGCCGACAAGGTGCGGGCCGATGGCGCGGGCCGCCGTCCGGCCGGCACCCCGGACCACGCACCCCGGCGGGACGCCCGCCGGTAGCTACGCCGTCCGGCGCTGGACCAGCGCCGCGCCGCCGAGCAGGAGCAGGCCCATCGCAGCCATGCCTGCGGGCAGCCCCGTGGCCGCGAGGGGACCGGTGGACGGACCGGATCCGGGCCCGGCGGCGGGTGGCGGAACAGCGGTCGGGCCGGTGGCCCGCGCGGCCGTCAGCGTCGTCGTGAAGGTCGGGCTGCTGTCGACCACCAGGGGCAGCTGCAGCAGCTGCTTGGTGGCGTCCGCCAGGGCGCTGGTCAGGATCGCGTACGACCCGACGCTCACCAGGCGGCTACCCGCCTTGAGGCCGCCGACGTCCGCCGCAGGCACGTCGACGACCAGCTCGCCGCCCTGGACGGAGCCGGTGGCGGGCGACTGCGGCACGTAGCTGTTGGCGTAGCCGTTCCGGGTCGCGCCCGGGTTGCTGATGATCTGGTCGTCATCGACGACGCCCGCGCCGAACTCCGGCTCGCCGCCCCGCGGGACGGTGGCCTCGACGTAGTAGGCGTTGCCGCCGGTCTCCCAGCGCGTGACGTAGCGGGCCTGGTCGATGAGCGTCGTCCCGTCGGCCTGCGTCGACGGGGCCGGCACGTCGGCGAGCGCGCCGGTGTCGGCGAGGCGCATCCGCACCTCGAACGTCGAGGCGTCCTTGAGGCGCACCGTCGTGCCGCGCAGGTCGAGCCCGGCTGCGTTGGGCGAGGTCTCCACGAGCTTGCCGGCGAAGGGGTAGATCGCATCACCGGCCGGATCGGCCACCCCGTTGGCGCGCACCGGGCGCGACGCGGCGGGCGCCGAGGCCAGCAGCGACGGGCCGGACGTCTGGCGGGCCACCTTCACGTACGGCTGCTTGGTCGCGTTGTTGCCGTCGCTCCAGACGAACCCCAGGTAGCCCTTGTCATCCACCGTGATGTCGAAGTAGTCCGCCAGGTTGCGGTTCCCGCCGGTGACCAGGCAGGTCGTGCCCGAGGTGCAGATGTTGTCGTCCTGGTTGGGGCGCTCGGCGATGCGCGACTGGTGGAAGGTCGGGCTCGCGCAGGGCTTCGCGTCCCACTGGCAGAGCCCGTTGGTCGTGGTGCTGACGTAGGGGTACCAGCCGCCCTGCCCGGGCTTGACGTCGTCCGGTGTCGCCGCGTCGGCGGACGTGCCGTAGAAGCCGATGGCCGCGCGCCCCGGGTCGCCGGCGGCGGCGTTGGGGAAGATCGTCACCGTCAGAGCGCCGCCGGAGACCGGCACGCGCTTGCTCCACTGCGAACCCGGCGCCGTGCGGTTCGTGCCCGCGTCGGCCTTGCTGGTCGACAGGTAGGTGATCTGGTCGGTCGAGTCGGTCCAGGTCGCGTAGAGGTTGCCCTGGCGGTCGACGGTCAGCACCGTGAAGTTGCGGGCGTTCTCGCTGTCCGGCACCTGGTGGCTGGTGAACGTCTTCGCGCCGTCGGTGGAGACGCCGACGTTGAAGCCGGCCACGCCGCCCGGGACGAGCGTCGTGCCGAGGTAGCCGATGTAGAGCGCGCGCCGCATGCCGCCGCCGGCCTTCTCCGCCTGGTCGCCGTGGAGACCCGGCCCGTTGTCCGCCACCTGCGAGCCGCTCTGTGTGACGCCGATGATCTGCGGCACCCCGGGCTCGTCCCAGGAGCCCAGCGCGCCGTCCTGCGCGCTGTGGTGGACGTACTGCCCGACGAGCGGCACGTGGTAGCTCAGGTAGACGTCCGACGTACCCGTGAACGAGGAGATCCACTGCCGGTCGACGCCGGTGTGGGTCTTCGCGATGGCGGTGTCGACCTTCGCCGCCGGGAACGTCGTCCCGTGGTCGTCGGACGTCCCGATCGCCTCGTTCGCCAGCGACACCTGCGACGAGAAGTAGGTCGAGCCCGTCGTCGGGTTGAGGTGGACATCTGTGTCACCGCCGCCGCCGGCCGGGCAGATCGGCACCTGCCGCCCCTGGCAGGCGGGCCCCGCGGTGGCGAGGTCGAGCGCGTCGGCGTACCGCTTCTGGAACGAGACCCCGCCGTCGGTCGAGCGGTACAGCACGCCGGTCTGGTTCGCGCCGATCGGCCAGTCCACGAAGTACCGCTGGGGGTCGGACGGGTCGGCGTTGATGCCGGGCTCGCCGCCGAAGAGCACCGGGTCGACGACGGTGGCGGGGGTGAACGACAGCAGCTGGTCGGGCTTCACGTTCGCCGGACCGGTCGCCGTGCCGGCCTTGGGGCGCGGGCTGCTGACGACGACCGCCTTGGCGGCGTAGTCGTCGGGCAGCACGGTCCCGGCGCACACCGTGACGGCGTACGTCCCGGGCGCCGGGTCGGCGAAGACGGCGGTCTCGTCACCGCCGCCGCTGGCCACGTCGGCGACGACGGTCCCGGCTGGGTCGGTGATGAGGAGGTCGAGGTCGCTGTCGGCCAGCGCGTCGATGGTGACCGTCACCTTCGTCTGGACGCTCGTGTAGAGCCCCGCCGGCACGGTGAACGACAGGCCGTGGTGGTCGCTGGTGGCCTCGACCGAGGTCGTGCATCCGCCGGTGTCGACGCCGGGCGACACGCTGCCCGACCAGGTGGCGGTCACCGAGCCGCTGCGCGGGACGGTGAGCCCGCTCGAGGCCGGCTCAGAGGCGCGTGCCGCGCCGCCCAGGGCGGCAGCGGCGGCCAGCAGGGTGGCGCCCAGCAGGGCGGGTGCGGAGTGGCGCATCGGGTCCTCTTCCAGGACAGGCGGCGGGTCGCGGGAGGCGGCTCCGGCCGTGGTGCCGCGAGAGTAGCGACGGCGACCCGTGTGCGGGCGTGCCCGGGCGCGCTGGGAGGATGGCGTCATGGCGACCCTGGTGCTGCTCCGTCACGGCGAGAGCGAGTGGAACAGCAAGAACCTGTTCACCGGCTGGGTCGACGTCGACCTCACCGAGCTCGGCGAGGAGCAGGCCCGCCTCGGCGGGCTCGAGCTGAAGAAGGCCGACCTGCTCCCCACGGTGGTGCACACCTCGCTGATGACACGCGCCATCCGCACGTCGAACATCGCGCTGGAGTCCTGCCAGCGCAGCTGGATCCCGGTGAAGCGCCACTGGCGCCTCAACGAGCGGCACTACGGCGACCTGCAGGGCAAGGACAAG
>JBKJQM010000003.1:0-9826 GCA_046594005.1 Mycobacteriales bacterium | reverse complement strand
GTCTCAGCCAGCGTGAGGCAGTCCTTGAGCTGCCGAGCGACACCCAGCGCGGTGTCGTTGGGGTCCGAGCTGATCCGGGTGTAGACGACGGCAGACGTGGCCTCCTGCGCTACCTGGACTGCTGCTCGGGCCATGCCGACGACGGTAACATGACTTTAGGTTGTGCTTGCCGAGGTCGGTCCGGCCGCCGAGCGACCAGTAGAGGACGTGGTGCGCGTGCAGCTTTCGGTGTCGGGTGCAGCCGGGGAAGCGGCAGCGCTCGCCGTCGAGGGTGCCGAGCAGCTCGCGCAGCCGATCGCTGACCTCGCGCTGCGAGCGGCCGAGGTCGAAGCGCCGCACGTCCATCCCACCGACCGGCCGCAACGAGCCGGAGCCGCGGCCCGGCAGGGAGCGCAGGACGGCACGCAGGCTGGCGGGCGGTAGCAGCTCGCCGTCAGCCTGGCGGCCCCAGCCGGTGAGCGGGTCGACGTGGACGACCAGCTGAGGGCGGCGACGACGAGCGACGGCCGGATGGTCAGCGCCCTCCGCGGCGACGGCGTCCTCCGCCATGGCGAGCAGCGCGTCCGCGTCCGTGACGTCGGGCGCAGCATCCGACTCCTCGTCGAGCGGAAGCGGGACCCGCGCAGCCGCGCGCTGGCGCTGCAGCTCATCGCGCCTGGCGTCCAGCCCGGCGCGGACCAGCGGCGCGTAGTGCGCCGGTCCGCGGAGGGTCATAGGAAGCCGCCGCGCTCGTCGTACCGGATCGTGGTCTGCAGCTCCCACTCCGCCAGCTCCGGATCCTCCTTCGCGGCGTCGCACGCACGGGCGCGCTCGCACCCGCGCACGATGCGCTCGAGCTGCGCGGCGGAGGAGTTGCGCCCGACGTCGACCCAGTCGATCCCATCGTCAGGTTGCGCGACCCGGGTCAGCGCCCGGACCTTGCTGTACGACAGGTGGCCGGCGGCGAACGCTGCTCCGACCGCGGGCAGGTCCTCGAGCCGGCGGGCGACGCGGACCTTCTCCCGCGCGGCACCCGGGCTCAGTCCGATGCGCCAGGACAGCCAGTGCGCGCACGACAGCATGCCGGGGCCGGCCCAGCCCTCACGCCGGTCGAACTCGGCGATCCAGGTCAGGAGCTCGGCTTCTGCGGCGGCGATGCGGCCGGCCCGCAGGCAGATGCCGTCGGCGAGCTCGTCGATGTCCAGGGCTGGAAGTGGCTGCATGCAAGGACGTTACGGCCCAGGTCGGACAGTGCTCAGCCCCAGAAGATGCAGGTCGGGTCCCGCTCGATCTCGCGCAGCAGCACGTCGAGACGACCCTCCGGCAGCGGGCCGTACCGGTGCCAGGTGAGGTTGCCGTCCCTGCAGGACAGCTGCCAGACGCCGCGGCTCGCCACCCACCGCAGCCGGGCGACCGGGCTGCGCAGGTCGCGTCCGTGCCACGGCGGCTGGACCTCCACGACCACCGCGTCGCGGCCGTCGACGTCGATCTCCACCTGCGTGCGGCCACGAGCCCACGTCCGCATGCGCTCCAGGTCCTGCTCGGGGACCGCGCCGACCGTCACCCACCGAACGTACGTGCGCGACGAGCGTCCTCGGGGTCAGCGACGCGCGCCGGCTGGTGGACACGCTGTGGTCGTACTCCAACCTCATGCGCGACGGCGGCGCACGAGCGGTACCGGGCTATCAGCCGAAGCGGTAGAGGATCTGCCCGGTCGTCCCGACGTTGCCGAACAGCACCTGCGGGTCGCCGCGCTCGGCGCTCAGCCCGGCCAGCAGCCGCTCGCACTGGTCGGTGAAGGTGCGGTACTCCGTGGCGGCCAGGACGAACACGGGGGCGTCCCCCGCCCGGCGCGACAGCTCGAGGGCGAACCGCTCGGGGTCGGCCGCCCGCTGGCGCGCCGCGTAGTCCACCCAGTCGACCCGGCGCGGGTCGCCGAAGGTCGGGTAGACGACCTGCTCGACGCCGCGGTCGAGCAGGCGCCAGACGGGCGGGCCGAGCTGGTCGGGGCAGTAGGCCAGCAGGTCACCCGGTGCGCCGCCCGCCGCGCGGAACGCTCGCACGACGCCGTCCGCGGAGGCGCGCGGCTGCCCGGCAGCAGGCACGCCGGAGGCGACCCCGACGGCCCCCAGCGCGACCAGCGCCACGACCGGCAGGAAGCGGCCCGGCAGCGCCGTCGCCCCGAGTCCGACCAGCAGGGTGACCAGCGGGACGACGACGGCGGTGTAGCGCCCGGCGTAGGCGCCGCCCCCGACGAAGACGGTGGTGAACGCGAGCAGCAGGGTCAGCAGCGCAACCGCTCCTACCGGACGCGCGGCCCGCAGTCGCAGGGCGGCGACGGCCGCCAGCGGGACGAGCAGCACGGCCAGCAGCAGCCGGGGCGTGTCTGACCCGCCGCCCCAGTAGCGCGGCGTGCGGAGCAGCTCGACCGCTCCGACCGGGTCCGCCCAGGGCGCTCCGGTGTGTGCAGCCTGGAACAGGAACGTCGGCGCCCAGGGCAGGAAGGCGAGTCCGCCCAGCGCCAGCGCCACGACCACCCGCACCGCGCCGGTCCGGCGGCGCAGCAGCCCGGGCAGGTGCACCAGGCCGACCGCGGCCAGCAGGAACAGCGACCAGTAGTGCGTCAGCAGCAGCGCCGCGCAGCAGAGCGCGAGGGCGGCGACGGAGGCCCGGGACCCGGTCGTCCGGACGGCGTGCAGCGCGAGCGCCCCGCAGAGCACCAGCACCACGACGAGCAGGTACATGCGGGTCTCCGACCCGTACCGCATCGTCCACGGCAGCACCGCGAGCGCGACGACCGAGGCGCGGGCGCCGGACCTGCCGCCCAGCCGCCCGCCCAGCCGGTGGGCGAGCAGCAGCGCCACCGGCACGAGCAGCACCGTCAGCAGCCGTACGGCCGTGGTGCCGGTGCCGAACGCCGCGATCCAGGCCTTGAGCAGCAGGTAGTACAACGGCGGCGCGCCGTCCTGGCGCAGGCCTGCGTACAGGTCCGGCAGCGGCAGCCGGGCGATCTCGACGGTGATCGTCTCGTCCAGCCACAGCGGTCCACTGCGGACGCCGGCGACGACGCCCGCCACCAGGCCGGCGACGGCGAGCAGCACGAGCACCAGGCCTGCGGGTCCCTCCAGCAGCGGTCGCGGGCGCTCCGGGAGCGGCGCGACCGCCCGTGCGGGCGGTGCGGTCGTGGTCAGGCCGCGCTCTCCGCGCGGTCCTGCTCACGGACGCGCCGCGGGAGGATCGGCGCGTCGCGCCCCGTGCGGGAGGCGGCCGTCGAGGTCGGGTAGACCGCAGCGTCCGGGGCGGGGGCCTGCACGGTCTCGTGGTAGTCCTCCTCGACGTTCACCGTCCAGACGTCGTGGTGGGCGCCGAAGGCGATGTTCTGCACGGCGAGCATGGCCGTGAGCATCGAGTGGTCCTGGTTGTTGTAGCGGTGCATGCCGTTGCGGCCGACCGGGTGGACGTTCGGCGCCGCCTCGGTGAGCCAGCCGCGCAGCACGTCGACGCGCTCGGCGTAGCCCTCGTCGTAGACCGGGTAGGCCTTCGGCACGCGGACGACGTAGCCGGCCTCGACCTGCTCGGTGCGGGCCAGGCCCAGCTTCCCGATCTCCCGCTTGCCGAGCTCGATCAGGTCCTCGTCGCTGGACTCCCAGAGGTCGTCGCCCTCGGAGACGAAGTACTCGAGGCCGAGGCAGGTGAAGCCGTCCTTGACGAGCTCGGGCGACCAGGACCCGAAGTTCTGCACGCGGCCGACGCGGACGCCGGGCTCGTGGATGTAGATCCAGTTGTCCGGGAAGCCGGCGCTGACCGGCACCACGAGCGCGACGGTGAGGAAGTCGCGGAACGACAGGCCGTCCGCGGCCTCGAGCACGTGCGCCGGCGCCGGCGGGTCCATCGCGCGCACCAGCTCAGGCATCGGCATGGAGGAGATGACGGCGGAGGCGGGCAGGCGCTCGCCGGAGACCAGGCGTACGGCGACCGCCTGGCCGCCGGTGTGCTCGACCGCGGCGACCGGCGACGACATGCGCACGTCGCCGCCGTCGGCGATGACGAGGTCGCGCGCGCGGTCCCACATCATCCCCGGACCGAGGCGGGGGTACTGGAACTCCTCGATGAGCGTGGTGATCTGGTCCTTGTCCTTGCCGAGCCCGAAGGCCGACGTGATCGCGTTGAGCAGCGACAGGTTCTTGATGCGCTGCGCCGCCCAGTCGGCCTGGATGTCGGTGGCCGGCACTCCCCAGACCTTCTCGGTGTAGGTCTTGAAGAAGATGCGGTACAGCCGCCAGCCGAAGCGCGCGGCGACCCAGCCCTCGAAGTCGCTCTGGTCCTTGGGGGGATGCACCCGCACCCACGCGTACGACAGCACGCAGCGGATCGCCTCGAGCACGCCGAGGCCGAACAGCGCGTTGAACGGCTTGAGCGGGTAGTCGAACAGCTTGCCGCGGTAGAGGATGCGCGACAGCCGCGGCCGCATGAGGAAGTCCTCGTCCGGCAGGACCTCGTGCCAGAAGGCCTCGACCTCGGGGACCTTGGTGAAGAAGCGGTGGCCGCCCAGGTCGAAGCGCCAGCCGTCCCGCTCGACCGTCCGGCTGATGCCGCCCACGGAGTCGCTGGCCTCGAGCACCGTGGTCGGCCGCCCCGCCTGGCGCAGGCGGACGGCGGCGGTCAGACCGGCCGGACCAGCGCCGATCACGACCACCGGCGCGTCCGGGCTCAGGGCGGTTCTGGGGGTGTCCACGGGGTGGAGCTCCTGTCGTCGAGGCAGTGGTGCCGGCTGCGCCGGTGGCGACCGGGCGGGTGCGTCAGGTCAGTCCGGGACCAGGGCCGTGAAGTCACGGCCTCCTGCGGTCCACGTCTCCTGCACGCGGAGCCCAGCCGCCTGAGCAGCGGCCGGCAGCGACGCCTTGCCGACCAGTGCCCAGGAGAACCATGCGCTCGTGGTGCCCAGTGTCTCAAGCCGGACCGGTCCGACCGGCGCCGGGGGTCCGGGGTGCAGCTCGACGAGGACCTGACCGCCCGGAGCCAGCAGCCGGCTGACCCGACGCAGCATGCGGGCGGCGTCCCCGCCGATGCCGACGTTGCCGTCGGCCAGCAGGACGGTGCGCCACTGACCCGCACGCGGGACGTCGCCGAACACGTCGCACAGCGCGAGGGGCGCGCCGGCGGCGCGAGCGAGCACGGGGATCTCGTCGACCAGCTCCACGCCGAGGACGTCGACCCCACGGACGTGCAGCGCGGCGGTCAGCCGGCCGGGCCCGCAGCCGACGTCCAGCACCGGGCCATGGGCGCGGGACAGCATCGACTCGTCGGCCCCGTCCGCCGGCCCGGCCCAGCGGGCGACGGGAAGCGGCAGGACGCGGCCGTCGGGGAGGCGGAGCAGGCGGGGCACCAGGTCGTCGCCGTCCGTGACCTGCGCCAGCCAGCCGGCGAGCACGTGCGTGGGGTCGGCGGCGTGGACGTCCACCGGGGCGGCGTAGGGCAGCATCCGGGACGTGGTCCTCTCCGGGGCAGGGGGGCGGGGCTCGGTACGGGTGCGCTGAGGGTTCGCTGTCCCGCGGCGCGCGGTTCAGCGGCGTGCGTCACACGAGCGCGGAAGGCAGGCTGCAGCCGTGTATACCCGCAAGTGGACCGCAGCCACGGCGCTCGTGCTGGCGGGAACCACGGTGCTGGCGTGGCGGACCACTCAAGAGCTCAGCATCCTCGGCCACCACGACCGGCTGCTCGCCGAGATCATGGGCTGGTGGGTGCTCTGGGCGGTCGCGCTGGCGTGCCTGCGGCGCACCGGTCCGCGCGGGGGACTGGTCCTCGTGCTCGCCGGGGCCGCAGCGCTGCGGCTCGCTGCGCTCGCACCCGTGGTGCCGCTGTCGGACGACCTCTACCGCTACGCCTGGGACGGCTCGGTGCAGGCGTCCGGCACCGACCCGTACCGCTACGCCCCGACGGCTCCGGAGCTGGCCGAGTTGCGGACGCCGTGGCTGTTCCCGGACGACACCGAGTGCGAGCGCCGTCGCAAGGACGCCGGCTGCACGATCATCAACCGGCCGTCGGTCCGCACCATCTACCCGCCGGTCGCCCAGGGCTGGTTCCTGCTCGGGCACTCCCTGCGTGCCTCCGAGCTCGAGGACCTGGGCTGGGAACTGTTCTCCCTGCTCGCCGATCTCGCGACCGTGCTGCTGCTGTGGCGGCTGCTCGTCGCCCGCGGGCGCGACCCGCGCTGGGTCGCGGTCTACGCGCTGAGCCCGGTCGCCGTGCTCGAGGGCGTGCAGAACGGGCACGTCGACGCGCTCGCCACGGTGTTCGTGGTGGCGGCTGTGGCGCTGGCCGGGCGGCGGCCCGCCTGGTCGGGCGCCGCGCTCGGCGTCGCGACGATGGTCAAGCTCTACCCCGCGCTGCTGCTGCCGGTGCTGCTGTCCCGTCGACCGGTGCGCGTGGTCAGCGCCTTCGTCGCGGTGTGCGTCGGGTCGTACGTCCCCCACCTGCTCGCCGTCGGCGGCGACGTCTTCGGCTTCCTGTCGGGCTACCTCGCCGAGGAGGACTACGGCAGCGGCGACCGCTACCTGCTGCTGCGCCCGCTCGGGCTCACCGGCGCACCGGCCACGGCCGTCGCGGCGCTGGTCGGGCTGGCGGTGGTCGCGAGGGTCCTGACCCGCCTGCGTACGCACGACGCGGCCGACAACGCGCTGCTGCTGCTGGGGGCGGCGCTGCTCGTCGCGACGCCGGTGCAGCCCTGGTACGGCCTGCCGCTCGCCGCGCTGGCCGCTCTCGCGGGCCGGCCGGTGTGGCTCGTCGTGCCGGCGGCGGCGTACCCGGTCTTCTTCTCCGTGGTCCCGGCCGGCTCGTCCCCCGGCGCCGCCCGGTTCGGCTCGGCCTGCTTCGGCGTCGCGCTGCTGGGGCTCGTGCTCGCGTACGGACGCGGACGCGCGAAGGGCCCGGCAGCAGCGCTGCCGGGCCCCTCGACGGTCTGAGGACTACTTGGTGTTGACCGTGATCTCGGCGATGCCGACCTTGAAGAACTCGGCCAGCGCGTCGGTCTTGAAGACCATGTTCAGGGCGTCAGCGGCGGTCTTGGTGAGGCTGACCGTCGTGCCCTCGAGGATCGCGGTGTCGGGCTCGGTGCCCGGCATCAGCGGGTTGAGCGTGCTGCCGTCGAGGAAGAACAGCGGGACCTCGTCGCCGGACTCCGGGAACGGCTTGCCGTTCACGAGGACCTTGCCCAGCAGCATGCTCTCGCCCGGGTCGACGACGAAGTTGCGCAGGGTGACGGTCGTGCCGCCGGCCGACAGCGTGAGACCGCTGCCGAAGTGCTCGATGCGGCCCTGGACGAAGGGGCTCACGCCGGACTTCGGGTCGAAGTACTTCACGTTGCCGCCGGTGATCGGGAAGGCGACCTTGCCGGCAGCGCCGTCGAAGGTCGCGCCGCCGACGACGCCCGGGGTCAGGCCGAGGCTGGTGATGCCGTCGACGAAGCCCTTGTCGAGCGTGACGGCGGTCTGCTTGCCGGACAGCATGGGCAGGTCGGCGACCGGGTCCTTGCTGACGGAGGCGGAGTCCTTCTTCGAGCTGTCCGAGCTGCTGCTGTCGTCGTTGCCGCAGGCGGCGAGGCCGAGCGTGAGCGTGGCGGCGAGCGCCAGGACGGCGGTCTTCTTGGGGAGCGAGCGCATGAGGTCTCCTCGGAGTGAGTGGCTTGCGGGGCGTTCGTGCACGGGGGGCGTCCGGTTCGTCCTGAGACGTGCGAAAGGCCCGGTCGGACGACCGGGCCCTTCGGGACGACTACTTCAGGTTGACGGTGATCTTGGCGACGCCGACCGGGAAGAACTCGGCGAGGGCGTCAGTGCCGAAGACCATGTTGAGCGCGTCTGCGGCGGTCTTGGTCAGGCTGACCGTGGTGCCCTCGAGCACGGCGGTGCCGGCGGGCTCGTCGACGGCCAGCGGCTTGAGGGTGCGGCCGTCCAGGAAGAACAGCGGGGCGCTCGGCGCGAAGACGGCACCGTCGACCGTGACCTTGCCGGTCAGGACGCTGCCGGCCGGGTCGACGACGAAGTTCTCGAGCTTGACGACCTTGCCGTTCGAGCCGGTGAGCTGCAGGCCGGAGCCCTCGTGGTTGATCGTGCCCTGGACGTACGGGGTGACGCCGGAGGCCGGGTCGTAGTACGTGACGTTGCCGCCGGTGATCGGGAAGGAGATGACCCCGGTCGTGCCGTCGAGGGTGGCGCCGCCGATCGTGGCCGGCGTGAGCTTGAGGGCGGTGAGGCCCTCGAGGAAGGACTTGTCCAGCGTCACGGCGGTCGACTTGCCGGAGAGCTTGGGCAGCGCGGCGGCCGGCGTCGGGCTCGACTGCGCGGCGGCACCGGTGTCGGCGCCCACCGTCTCGTCGTTGTTGCCGCAGGCCGCGAGGCCGAGGGTGAGGCCGGCGGCCAGGACCAGGGTGGCGGTCTTCTTGGGAAGGCTGAGCATGGGGCAGAGCTCCTTGTCAGTAGCCCGGGCAGGTCCCGAGCGGGTGGTGTCTTGCTGGTCCTTTCGCACCAGGGCAGCGGCCGGTTCGACGCGCCGCGGGTGACGGCAGACACACGTCAGGGCCGAACCTCTGGGACCGTGACGCCGAACCTCCCGAGACCTGACCCCCGGCCGGACGGACACCCATGGATGCGACGGCGCTGCGCGCGCGCTACGAACGAGGCCCCGGCGGGCCGTTCGACCGCCGCTCCTGGCGCAGCCCGCTGCGCGGGCCCTGGCTGACGTCGGTGCTGGCCGCGGTGCTGCTGGGCGGGCTGCTGGTCATGATCGTGACCGGCCTGCTGTCGTACGCCGCCTACGACCCCGGCTTCGGCGGCAGCAACGAGCAGACGCCAGAGCGCGGCGCGCTCGGCTTCTTCCTGTTCACCTGGCCGACGTCGCCCGCGTGGCTGTACCGCGTCAACCAGGGCACTCACGTCCTGCTGGGCCTCGCCCTCATCCCGATCGTGCTGGCCAAGCTGTGGTCGGTCGCGCCGAAGCTGTTCGAGTGGCCGCCGGTGTCGTCGCCGGCCAAGGCCCTCGAGCGGGTCTCGATCCTGCTGCTCGTCGGCAGCATCCTGTTCCTGCTGGTCACCGGCACGATGAACACCCAGTACGACTACGCCTGGGGCTTCTCCTTCTACACCGGGCACTTCTACGCGGCGTGGGTCTTCATCGCGGCCTTCGGGGCGCACGTCGCCCTCAAGCTGCCGACGATGGTCCGCTCGCTGCGCGGGCCCGGCTACTTCGGGACCTCCACCGCCGAGACGGTCGCCGAGGCGCCGGACCCTGACGAGCTGGTCTCCCCCGACCCGCTTCCGGCGACGGTCTCCCGCCGCGGCGCGCTGGCGCTGGCCGGCGGCTCCTCGCTGGTCGTCCTCGGCCTGTCGGTCGGCCAGAGCATCGACCCGTTGCGCCGGTCCGCGCTGCTGTCTCCGCGCGGTCAGTCGTACGGCGACGGGCCGACCGACTTCCAGGTCAACACGACCTTCGGTGAGATCGGCGTCGAGGAGGCCGCGCTCGGCAGTCCCTGGCGGCTCACGGTCACCGGCCCGACCGGATCGGTGGTCCTGCGTCGCGAGGAGCTGCTGACGATGGCGATGGCCACCGAGGAGCTCCCCATCGCCTGCGTCGAGGGCTGGTCCACCTCGCAGTCGTGGACGGGCGTACGCCTGCGCGACCTGGCCGAGGCCGTGGGCGCGCTGGACGCCGAGTCGGTGTTCGTCGAGTCGCTGCAGAAGGGTGGCGCCTTCTCCACCATGACGCTGTCCGGCGACCAGGTGCGCGCCCGCCGGACGCTGCTGGCGCTGAAGGTCAACGGCGTCGACCTCTCGCTCGACCACGGCTTCCCCGCCCG
>JBKJQM010000488.1:0-4468 GCA_046594005.1 Mycobacteriales bacterium | reverse complement strand
GTACGACGCGCGCCGCTAGCTCAATTGGCAGAGCAGCGGACTCTTAATCCGCGGGTTCGGGGTTCAAGTCCCTGGCGGCGCACCCGGTATCCGCAGGTCAGCGGCCCTTTCACGGGGCTGCTGACCTGCGGCCGTTTCCGGGCTGGCTGCCTTTCGGCTGCCATCAACTGAGCCAAGCGCCGCCGCCCGGCAGGAGCGTTGGCTGCTGCGTACACCGGGGCGGGTGCGCGCACCTTCGCCGGGGCCCGAAGCGGTCGAACGACCACCGGGAACCGGCACCATCGACGGGTCCGCGAGGTCACGCCACGTCGATGACGAGGGTCCTACGGCTCTCGGTGGCGCGCCGCGCGCCTCTGAGCGTCCCCAGCGGCCCTGGATCACCTGTCGGCCAGTCCGGGCGCGACGACAGGGCACACACCGCGACACAGCCGTTGGCTACGTTCGTGGGCGCGTCCACAGGTAGACGCCACGCACCTCAGCGACGACGGCGTGAGGGTGAGTGGGCGGCGTGACCGCAGGGAACCGTCGCGGGGGTCGAGTTCTCTGAGCCCTCAGGGTCAGCCGGCGGTGCGTGCGCGTGGACGGGCGGGTGATCTCACGCGGACGTGAACAGCTCGAGTGCGTTGCCATCCGGGTCGCGGAAGCTCAGCGCACTCCCGTAGTCCGCCTCCTGCACGCCGCTGTGGGCGATGCCGAGGCTGTCGAGGTGTTCTACCCAGGAGACCAGGTGCTCGCGTGACTCGCAGGCCAGTCCGAGGTGATCCAGGCCTGGGGTGGTGGGGTCGAAGTCGCGCCCGCTACCGGTGTGGTGCTGAGTCAGCCCCAGGTGCGTAGGCCCGGGTAGCGCCAGTACGCATCGGGTGAACGACCCGTCCGTCATCGTGACACTGGCGCTGAGTCCGAGGACGTTCTCGTAGAACTCCAAGCTGACAGTCAGGTCGGTCACGGTCAGGGCGATGTGGTCGATGCCGGAGATGCTGGGCACGGGACGCTCCTCGGTCTTGGACTCAGGTGCGCAGTGATCGTACGTCCAGGCCGTGTGCCGCGCGGGCCCAGGGCAGGCTGGCCGCGGTGCCCCGCAGCCAGCGGGGTCAGTGCATGACGCGGGCGGCGCCGGTGAGCCGGGAGAGCCGGTCTGCGGCCTTCGCCGGCAGGCTCGTGAACAGCCGCCCCTGGAACGCGACCTCGCGGGGCACGCAGATCTCGGGGGTGCCGTGTCGGAGGGCCGCGACGACTGCGTTCCCGACCGCCTCGGGTTCGATGGTCCGCACCCCCAACGCGGTCTTGAAGGCGCCGGTCATGTCGGTCCGGATGACACCTGGGACGACCACCGTCGTCAGGACTCCTGACCCTCTGAGTTCGCCGCGGAGGGCTCGGGTGAAGCCCAGCACCGCGTGCTTGGTCGCCGAGTACGTCGCGCCGTACGGGGAGGCGACCATCGCCGCGGTGGACGCCAGGTTGACGATGTGACCGGTCCCGCGCGGCAGGAACCGGTCCAGCGCCAGCTGGGTGCCCGTCAGGACGCCGCCCAGGTTCACCTCAACCTGCCGCGCGATGTCAGCCTCCGGGGCCTCGGCGAACGGCCCCATGTGCAGCACGCCGGCGTTGTTGACCAGCGCATGCAGCGGACCGAGCTGCTCCTCGGCGGCGGCGAGGAAGGCGGAGAACGACGCGCGGTCACGGACGTCCACCACCTGGCCGGTCGCCGGTCCGGGCAACGACTTTGCCGCCGCCGCACTGGCCTCAGCCGACAGATCGCCGATGGCCACCGACATGCCGGCGTCGCTGCAGGCGCGCGCGATGGCAAGACCGATACCGCGAGCCCCACCCGTCACCGCCACCGTCTTGCCGGCCAGCTCGTAGCGCTTCATCCAGCGCTCCTTCATCTCGGCTCGCTCCGTCCCGCAAAAGGCTAGCGGCCAGGGCCTACGACCCGACGGGCTGCACCGCGGCGACGTCCTCGTGCGGGGTGAGCACTGGAGCGGAGTCGTCCCTCCGCAGCTCGTCGACACGGACCAAGGCGATGCCGGCGATCACCAGGGCGGCGCCCATGAGCTGCTGGGCGCCCAAGGACTGTCCGAGCAGCACCCACGCGAACACGACGGCGAACAGCACCTCGGTGAGCCCGACGAAGGACGCCACCTTCGCCCCCAGCAGCCGGGCCCCGAAGATGCCCGTGACATAGGCGATCGCCGCCGCGACGACCGCCAGCCCGAGCACCGGCACGAGCCAGCTGACCTCGGCGTCGAGCAGGGTGACGTCCGTTCGAGGTGCGGCCAGAGGCAGCACCCCGACGACGCCGGCGACGGCCAGCGCTGTCCCACCGATCAGCAGGCCGCCCCAGGCGACCACCAGCGGGGGCAGGGCGTCCTCGGTCTCGGCCGACAGCACGAAGTAGGTGGCGAGGCCGACGGCGGCACCAAGCCCCCACAGCACCCCGACAGGGTCGAGCTGGGCATTGCCGATCAGCTCGAGCACCAGTCCCAGGCCCGCGATGGCCAGCGCGGCGCCCGCCACCGTGAGCCGGCCCGGCCGCTGACCGCGACGCAGCCACAGGTAGCCCACGACCAGCAGCGCGCCGGAGTACTCGAGCAGGAGCGCCACCGCGACCGAGAGGTGGGAGATGGCCATGAAGAAGCAGAGCTGGGCTCCGGCGACCGCCGCGATGCCGTACACGGTCAGGGTGCGGCTGCTTCGGCGCAGCAGGCCCCCCTGACCGCGCAGCTGCAGCAGTGCGGGGAGCGTGAGCAGCAGCGCTGCCGTGAGCACCCGTGCGGTCACCGCCGAGCCCGGCGTCCAGCCGGCCTGGATCAGGCTCGCGGCGAACGAGCCGGACGTGCCGAACGTCGCTGCCGACAGCAGCGCCAGGGCGAGCCCGGCGCCGCCAGCCGTGCGCTTGTCCACGTGACGCTCCTCGTAAGTGCCATCGGGCGGTACGGTGCTTACGCAGGCTAAGCGGTCAGCTGAAAGGGGTCAAGATGCTTTTTGCCCATGACACCGAAGTGGCCCTTGCCGGCGCCGCGGCCCTGGTCAACACCCTGCAGCGCGAGCGCGACGAGCTGCCCGACATCGCCGCGCTCGACGCCTTCCTCGAGCAGTGGCGTTGGACCGGTTCGCGCAGCAACGACGGCGAGGAGCTCGAGGCGGTGCGGGCGCTGCGCCCCCGGCTGCGCGAGCTCTGGGAGCTGGACGAGGCGGGGGTGGTCGACCGCGTGAACCGGATGCTGCGCGAGGCGGGCGCTCTGCCGCAGCTCGTCGCTCACGACGACTGGGACTACCACCTGCACGCGACCACACCGCAGGTCCCGCTCGCTGATCGGATGGCGGTCGAGGCAGCGATGGCCATCGTCGACGTCGTGCGCCAGCAGGAGCTGCACCGGCTCAGCGTCTGCGACGCCGAGGACTGCGAAGACGTCCTGGTCGACCTGTCGAAGAATCGGTCTCGGCGCTACTGCAGCACGTCGTGCGCCAACCGCGTCAACGTCGCCGCCTTCCGGGCCCGGCGGGCCGAATCCGGGTGAGCAGGACGGCCACTGCCAGCAGCACGGTCAGCGCCCCCAGCGCCGCACCCGCGAGCCGGGCAGAACCTCGCCCAGCACCATCACCACGATGCTCGACGGTTCGCCGCGAGTCGTGCCCGCGATCTCGGTCGTCAGGTCGCGTGTGACTCGCGGCAGCGGCGCCGGCGGGCCACGGAGACGACGAGCAGCAGCATGGCCGCAGCCGGCAGCTGCGCCGAGACCCCGGTCGCGGGCAGGGTGCGGGCAGCGACGGGTGCGCGGCCTGCCTGCGGCGTCGCCGTCGGACCGGCCCCCGCGGGGGCCTGGTCCGGGGCTGGGCAGCCGGCCCGGATGTCCTCGCAGCGCTGCAGCGCGCCGCGGCGGTCCGGGAAGGCCCGGGCGTTGCGGTAGTACACGCTCATCTCGGGTCGGTAGCTGGCGTCGGCGAGCAGACGTGCGTCGGCGTCGGCGAACCCCGACTCCGCCGCGGTCTTCAGCCAACGGTCGAGCCACGCAACGGCGTAGGCGTTGCTGATGGAGCTGCCGATCGACCAGGAGCGGTTGGGGAACGTAGGCAGCCGGGAGTAGTCGAAGTGCGTCCCCCCGCGGATCTGCACCTGCGCTGTCGGTACGCCAGCCTTTCGCCAGCGCGTGAAGCCCTGCTTCTTGCCTTCCGGGTCCGGCGGCGAGGTGTGCGGCGCGGTGGCGATGAAGTAGTCGCCGGACTGGCCCATCGCGGGGACCCGCGGAACGGCGGACACCACCTGTTCCTGAAGCAGTAGCAGCGCGCCGAACAGCGCAGCGGCGTTGCCGTCAAGCTCGTCCGGCGTCTGGTCGACGTTCGCGGCCGTGATGGCGAGGTTGTCCAGGGCCACGATCGCCTTGACCGGATTGGTCGTCGACAACTTCCCCGGCCACGGGTCGTAGCCCTGCACGATCGTCGCGGCGATGGCGCCGAGCGAGTGGCC
>JBKJQM010000483.1:0-7761 GCA_046594005.1 Mycobacteriales bacterium | reverse complement strand
CGGGTGGCCCGGGTCGCGGTGCGTGCTGTTGTGGGTGCCGCGCGCCTGCATCTGGTCGAGGGTCGGTGACGCCGGCGGCGGCGTGACCTCGCTACCGGGCTTGTCCTTCTTCGGCCTGTTCCTCATCGGCTCGGTCTTGACCGCCTTGTCGTCCGCCGCGGCGGGCGCAGGTGCAGGCTGCACGGCCGGGGAGGCCGCGTCCGACGACACCGGTGCCGCGGCGGGAAGGGCTACGGCGGCGCCGGTCCCGAGGACGAGGACGAGCGGGGCGGCGAGCAGGCAGGAGCGCAGGCGCATGCGGGGGACTTCGACGAGAACGCGTTGCAGTCCTGCCGTACGTTCCGGCCATGATGAAGATGACCGTCCTGTACACGCCGCCCACCGACCTCGACGCCTTCGAGTCCCACTACCTCTCGGTGCACCTGCCGCTCGCCGGGAAGATCCCCGGCCTCGTCCGCGCGGAGACCTCCCGCGTCCCTTCCGCGGCGGACGGAAGCCCCGGCGCCTTCCACCGGATCGCCGAGCTGTACTTCGACGACGCGGCCGCCCTCGGCGCGGGCATGGGCAGCCCCGAGGGTGCGGCCGCCGGCGCGGACGCCACCGACCTGGCGCAGCGGACCGGCTCGACCGTGCAGTTCGTCGCGAGCGAGCTGGACTAGCCCATGCGCTGGAGCGACTCCCGGGAGAGCTCCGACAGCGAGGCGTGACCGGCGAGGCCGGCCTGCAGGTCGAGGTCGGCCAGGAAGCACCGCAGCACGTGATGCACCCCGGCCTCGCCGGCCAGCGCCAGACCGTGCACCCAGGGCCGCCCGAGCAGGACGGCGGACGCCCCCAGGGCCAGCGCCTTGGCGGCGTCCGCGCCCGTACGCACTCCGCTGTCGAACAGCACCGGCAGGTCGCCCGCGGCCTCGACGACGCCCGGCAGCGCGTCCAGCGAGCCGATCGCGCCGTCGACCTGACGGCCGCCGTGGTTGCTGCAGACGATGCCCTGCACGCCGGCGTCCGTGGCCCGCCGCACGTCGTCCGGGTGCTGGATCCCCTTCAGGACGATCGGCAGCGACGTCTGCTGGCGCAGCCACGCGAGGTCGTCCCAGGTGAGGGTCGGGTTGTTGAACAGGCCGACGAACTTGAGCACGGCCGCGCCCTGGTCGCCTTCGGGCAGCCCCTGCTGGAACACCGGGTCGCTGAAGTAGTTGGCGACGCCCTGGGCCTTGAGGAACGGCAGGTACGCCGCGGACAGGTCGCGCGGCCGCCAGCCGAGCTGCCAGGTGTCCAGGGTGACGACGACAGCGCCGTACCCGGCCGCCTCGGCGCGGTGCACCAAGGACGCCGCGAGCTCGCGGTCGGCCGGCCAGTAGAGCTGGTACCAGCGCGAGGCGTCCGGCGCCTCGGCGGCGACGTCCTCCATCCGGAACGAACCGGCGGTCGAGACGACCATCGTCAGACCGAGCGCCGCGGCCGCGCGGGCCACGGCCTTCTCGGCGTCCTCGTGCACGATCGACAGCACGCCGATCGGCGCGAGCATCACCGGCGCGGGCATCGTCGTGCCGAGGACGGTGGTCGTGTGGTCGCGCTGGGCCGGGATGCCGCGCAGCATCCGCGGCACGAGGCGCCAGCGGTCGAACGCCTCCCGGTTGGCGCGCATGGTGTCCTCGCCGCCCGCGCCACCGGCGACGTAGCCGACGGCGCCAGGCGTCATCGCCTCGTAGGCGGCGGCTTCGGTCTCCCGCCAGCCGAACGGGAGGGTGGGCAGCTCCCCGAACAGGCCCTTGAGGTAGACCTCGTTCTGGAAGTCGGCATAGGCGCTCATGGCGCCGTTCCTACCGCAAGGAGCACAGATGGCGGTCGACCCACGCGGAGCGGACCTCAAGCGCTACCTCGCCGAGGACCCCGGCGGACCGGTGGTGATGCTCAACCTGCTGCGCTTCGTCGACGGCGGCCGGGAGCGGTACGCGCAGTACATGGACCACTTCCGGCGGACTGCTGCGCCTTTCGGTGCCGAGGTGCTCTACGTCGGGAACGGGAGCACGGCGCTGGTCGCCGAGGACGGGCAGGCGTGGGACGCGGTGCTGCTCGTGCGCTACCCGTCGCGGCAGTCCTTCAGCGACATGGTGCGCGACCCGGCCTACGGCGAGGGCACGCACCTGCGGACCGGAGCGCTCGAGGAGGCGGTCCTCCAGGCGACCGTGCCCTGGCAGGACTGAGCGCGCCCGCGTCGAAGACCTCCTGCATGCGCAGCACCCTTCGTCGCACCGTCCTCGCCACCGCCGTCACGGCGCTCGCCGCCGCGGCCGTCCTGCCGGCTGCGGCCGCCCCCTCGAAGGGCGCAGGCGGACCGTGCACGGGCTCACCCGCCCGCGTGGCCGAGCTGCGCTACACCGTCCAGGGGCAGACGGCCAAGGCGCTGTACGCCCTGCCGACAGGCAAGCCGCGCGGCATCGTGGTGTTCGACCACGGCTACGGCCACACCATGCAGAGCTGGCGGCGGCACATCGCGCGCACCGCGAAGACGCTCGGCGTCATCGCCGTCGCGCCCGACTACCGCGGCCAGATCGACATCCCGGCGACCAAGCCCGGAGGACTGCCGTCCAGCCGCGGCTGGCGCGTCGCGGAGGGCGCTGCCGACACCATCGCGGTCGCGCAGCTGTTCGAGAAGCGCTGCCACCCCACCGGTCCCAACGTCGTCTACGGCGTCAGCATGGGGGGCAACACCAGCGGCCTGGTGGTCGCGGCGAAGCCGAAGGACGCTGCCGGCCGACCGCTGTTCGACTACTGGGTGGACGTCGAGGGCGCCGCCAACGTCACCGAGACCTACCAGGGCGCCCGCGCGCTGGCACCGGTCAACGAGTTCGCGACGAACGCCGTGGCCGACATCGAGCAGGCCTTCGGCGGCTCGTTCGAGCAGGTCCCGGACGTCTACGCCGACCGCACGATCGTCAACCGCACGCCGGACATCGCGGCGGCGGGCCTGAAGGGCGTCGTCATGGTGCACGGTGTCGTCGACGGCCTGGTCACCCACGACATTAGCCGCCAGCTGCAGGTCCTGCTGCGCGCGCAGGGCGTGCCGGTCGACATGTGGGCCGCCGTCACCCGTACGGCCGACAGCGAGCCCGGCACGACGCTGGACGGCTACGCACCGACCGGGCAGACGTCGCCGTTCGCCGGTCACGCCAGCGAGCCCAGCGAGACCCACGTCGTCGGCCAGGCCGGCTTCGCGGCCCTCGCCCGGCTCTACAGCGGCGCGCCCTTCGTCTGCGGCGAGAAGGTCTTCGACGGCATGACCGGGCTTGCCGCCGGGGCACCCGCTACCTGCTGAGACGGTGAGCGCGTGAAGACCGCGGTGGTGCTGGCGGCCGGGGGGCTCGTCGGCCAGGCGTTCCACGTCGGCGTGCTCACCTGCCTGGCCGAGGCGACCGGGTTCGACGCCCGCGAGGCCGACATCCTCGTCGGCAGCTCCGCGGGCTCGCTCGTCGCCGCGGGCCTGGCAGGTGGGCTGTCCGCCGCCGACCTGCGCGCGGAGCTGACCGGCGAGCCGCTGTCCGAGCAGGGTCGCCGCATCCGCGGGTCGCGGCGGGCCATGCCGCGGCTCCCCGAGGCCGAGCCGATCGTCGTGCGCCGCCGGCCGCTGGCCGCCGGCGCGGTGCTGCACGCCGCCCGGCGGCCGTGGAAGGTCCGACCGGGGTCGCTGGTCTCGAGCCTGCTCCCGCCCGGCCGCATGGAGACGGACATGATCGTGCGCGCGGTCAACGGCCTGCACGGTGACAGCTGGCCCGACCGGGACCTGCGGATCACAGCCGTCCGCGCCCGCGACGCGCGCCGGGTCGTCTTCGGCACGCCCCGCGCCCCGGAGGTCGACGTGGGCACCGCGGTGGCGGCCTCGTGCGCGATCCCGTCGTACTTCGTGCCCGTCCGGATCGGCGGCGAGGCGTACGTCGACGGCGGCATGCACTCCCCGAGCAACGCCGACGTGGTCCTGCGCGACGCTCCGGACCTGGTCGTCATCAGCTCACCCATGTCCATCGCCCGGTCGGCGCACCTGCGTCCGAGGGTCGACCTCGCCGCGCGGCTGTACGTCCGGCGCTACCTGTCGCAGGAGGTGCGCCGGCTGCGCCGCGGCGGCGCGACGGTCGTCGTCTTCCAGCCCGGCGTCGCTGACCTGCCGGTCATGGGACTCAACCCGATGGCGCACGCGCGCACGGAGGACGTCATGACGACGGCTGCCGCGTCCACCCGCGCCCGGCTGGAGGCGCGCCCCGAGCTGGCGGGACTGCTCGCGCGCTAGCGGTACTGCGCAGCCAGAGCCAGGACCTTGCGCACGTACCAGTCGGCGTGGTTGTAGGCGAAGATCGCGTCGTAGAGGCCGTCGGGCCCGCGGTTCGCGCCGGACCGGCACAGGTAGCCGGCCGCCGCGGGGATCGCGTCGTAGGGGCTCAGAATGTCGGCCCGGCCGTCGCCGTCACCGTCCAGGCCGTACGCCGCCCACGTGCTCGGCAGGAACTGCATCGGGCCCAGCGCGCCGGCCGAGGACGGGCCGAGGTTGCGGCCGTGCCCGCTCTCCACCTGGCCGATCGCGGCGAGCACCGTCCAGGACAGGCCGGGGCAGTACCGGGCCGAGTCGACGTAGAGCTCGCGGTAGGTACGGGGGCGAGCGGCCGTGCGGGTCACCACCTCGGCGCGCAGGACCTCGACGACGGCGTCCGCGCCGAGCACCGCGCGCACGGCCTTCTTCAGCGCGCCGATCCCGCGGTCGGGGGCGCTCAGCACCACGCCGCTGTCCGGGACCACGCCGAGCGCGCGAGCCGTCCCCCGGTCGGTGACCGCGTCGACGCCCGGCAGGCCGTACGCCGCGACGGCGCCGACCCGCCGCGCCACGTCGGCGCGGCCGACGACGGTGACGGTGCTGCCGAGGGCGAGCTTGCGGGTGCGCTGCAGGCCGAATGCGGGGGCCAGCTCGCCGCGGGCGACCGACTGCCACAGGGCGTCCGAGGCGGCCGTCTCCTGCGGCGTGAACGCACGGAACGTCGAGGGGTCGACACCGAGCAGGCGGGCGCCCCGGCCGGCGAGCTGCACCGTGCCGGCGTCGACCACGACGACGGCAGTGACCTTCCGGACCGCCTTCAGCGCGGCCAGCTGCGCCGGCGTGACGGGGCGTCGGGCGGTGACGACGAGGTCGGGCGCCCGCAGCGTCGTCAGGGGGGCGACGGTCCTGGGGGCCGGCAGCGGCCGGCTGCGCGAGGCGGGGGGCTGCACGGGCAGCGGCGCCGCCTCGAGCTGCACGGGTGCGGCGGGCGGTACTGCGGCGTCCGCGGTCAGGGCGGCGTCCGGCGCGTCCTGCGGCAGCCCGACCGCGACGGCGCCGACGCCGGCTGCCAGGACGAGAGCGGCGGCTGCGGTGACCAGGCCGGCAGAACGGGCGGTCGCGCGGGTGCTGCGGAGCCGCACAGTCCTGCCTCTCTGGTTCGATCGTGGAGTGCCGAGTACCCCACTGCGTGTCGCGAACTGCTCGGGCTTCTACGGGGACCGGGCGAGCGCGCTCTACGAGGTGCTCAACGACGGACCCGTCGACGTGGTCACGGGTGACTACCTGGCCGAGCTGACGATGCTCATCCTGTGGCGCTCACGCGCAAAGGACCCTGCCAAGGGCTGGGCCACGACGTTCCTGCGGCAGCTGGAGCCGGTGCTCGGGACGATCGCCGACCGTGGCACCAGGGTAGTGGTCAACGCGGGGGGCCTGGCGCCGTCGGCCTGCGCCGCGGCGGTGCGTGAGGCTGTCGAGCGCCTCGGGCTCCGCGTCCCGGTGGCGCACGTCGAGGGGGACGACCTGCTCGACCGCGTCCCGTCCCTCGACCTGCCCCACCTCGACACCGGGGAGCCGCTCGGGGCCCGGACGCCGCTGACCGCCAACGCCTACCTCGGCGGCTGGGGCATCGCCGCCGCGCTCGACACCGGGGCACAGGTGGTCGTCACCGGTCGGGTCACCGACGCGTCGCTCGTCGTCGGTGCAGCCGCCTCGCACTTCGGCTGGGCCCGCGACGACTGGGACCGCCTCGCCGGCGCGACCGCCGTCGGCCACGTCCTGGAGTGCGGGACGCAGGCCACCGGCGGCAACTACTCGTTCGTGCACGAGGAGGTCGCCCGGCCGGTGCACCCGGGCTTCCCGGTGGCGGAGGTGTTCGAGGACGGCTCGGCGGTCATCACCAAGCACGAGGGCACCGCCGGCGCGGTGACGGTCGGGACGGTGACGGCGCAGCTGCTGTACGAGATCGCCGGGCCCGCCTACGCCGGGCCGGACGTCGTCACCGACTTCGCCTCGCTGCAGCTGGCAGGGGACGGGCCCGACCGGGTGCGCATCTCGGGGGCGCGGGGCTCGGCTCCGAGCGGCCGCATCAAGGTCGCCCTCAACATGCTGGGCGGCTTTCGCAACTCGATGTCCTTCGTGCTCACCGGGCTGGACGTCGAGGCCAAAGCCGCCCTCGCCCTCGACGGCCTGCGCGACGCGTACCCGCACCCGTTCGAGCACTCCCTGGTCCGGCTGGACCGCCCCGACGCGCGGACCAACGAGCAGGCCGCCGCGCTGCTGCGCGTGCACGTGCGCGGCGACGACCCCAAGGTCCTGGGCCGGGCGTTCTCCGGCGCCGCCGTCGAGCTGGCGCTGGCCAGCTACCCGGGGTTCACGCTGACCTCGCAGCCGGGCGACGCAACGGCGTACGGCGTCTACTGGCCTGCGCTGGTGGACGCCGGCGAGGTGGAGCACGTGGTGGTCCACGCCGACGGCCGCCGCGAAGTCGTCCCCCACACCCCATGCGGCCGACCCGCGCGCGGCACGGACGTGTTCATCGACGAGACGCCCTGGACGCAGGTCGCCACCCGTCGGGTACCCCTCGGGACCGTCGCGGGGGCGCGGTCCGGCGACAAGGGCGGCAACGCCAACGTCGGCTTCTGGGCGCGTACGGACGAGGCCGCCGCGTGGCTGCTGTCGTTCATGACGGAAGAGGCTTTCCGGGCGCTGCTGCCGGAGGCCGAGCGCCTGCGCGTGGACGTCCACCCGCTGCCGAACCTGCGCGCGGTGAACGTCGTCGTACGGGGCCTGCTCGGGGAGGGCGTCGCGTCGTCCACGCGGTTCGACCCGCAGGCCAAGGGCCTCGGCGAGTACCTCAGGTCGCGCACGGTCGAGGTGCCCGTCAGCCTGCTGACGTGACCCCCTACGACGTCGCGGTCGTCGGCGCCGGGCCGGCCGGTGCCGCCGCTGCCCTGGCCGCGGCACGTGCGGGCGCCCGCACCGTGCTGCTGGAGCGCGAGCCCGCTCTCCCCCGCTACAAGCGCTGCGGCGGCGGGATGATCGGCGCCTCGCAGGCTGCGGTCGCCGTCGCGGGCGTAGACCTGGACGCCCTGGCCCTGGATCGGGTCGGACGGATCTCGTTCACCTCGAGGGGCCGGGCCGGTTTCACCCGACGTACGGAGCCCTTCCTGCCGATGGTGCTGCGGTCCACCCTCGACGAGGCGCTGGTGCAGGTCGCGCTCGACGCGGGCGTCGAGCTGCGAATGGGCATCACGGTCACGGCGTACGAGCAGTCGCCCGACGGGGTGGCCGTACGGACCCGGGACGGGGTGCTGACAGCCGGTGCCGTGGTCGGCGCGGACGGCTCGGGCAGCCGGGCCGCCGCGCACGTCGGGGTGGTGTGCGAGCAGGTCGACCTCGGGATGGAGGCCGAGCTGCCGACACCGCAGAACTCTGACTGGTCGGGTCACGCGCTGCTCGAC
>JBKJQM010000042.1:0-17663 GCA_046594005.1 Mycobacteriales bacterium | reverse complement strand
CAGGCCTGGGACGAGGTGCTCGGCGCGGTGAAGAGCCGCAAGCGCGCCGCGCACGCGCTGCTCGCCGACGCGACGGTCGTCTCCGTCGACGGCGGCACGCTGGTGCTCGCCTTCCAGCACGCCCCGCTGCTGCGGCAGTTCCAGGGCAGCGTCGGCCCGGACGTGCTCAAGGAGGCCCTGCTGGAGAAGCTCGGCGCCAGCTTCGCGCTGTCCTGCGTCCTGCACGAGAGCCTGGCCCCGCACGTGCACGCCGCGACCGCGTCCGGCCCGGCGACCGCCGCGCCGTCGGCGCCCGCCTACCCCGACTTCGCGCCGGGTGACGAGGCCGTTCCGGAGGACCCTGATGCCCCACCGGCGCCGGAGGAGCACCGGGGCGAGGACGCCGCGCTGCGCCTGGTGCAGGCCCAGCTCGGCGGCCAGGTGGTCAGCACCTCCGGGGACGACTGACCCCCGTACGCTCGACCGACCCCACCTCGACACCCGCTCCGACACCGAAGGCAGGCACTCCCGTGGCAGGTCCCGGACAGCCCAACATGCAGCAGCTGATGAAGCAGGCGCAGAAGATGCAGCAGCAGCTCATGGAGGCCCAGGCCAAGCTCGCCGAGACCGAGGTCAGCGGCTCCGCCGGCGGCGGTCTGGTCACGGCGACCGTGACCGGCTCGGGCGAGGTCCTGTCGGTGAAGATCGACCCCAAGGCGGTCGACCCGGACGACGTCGAGAGCCTCGAGGACCTCGTGGTCGCCGCGATCCGCGACGCCGCGGGCAACGCCCAGTCGCTCCAGGAGACGACCATGGGCCCGCTCGCCGGCGGGCTGGGCGGCCTCGGCCTGCCCGGGATGTAGACGCCCCCACCATGTACGAAGGCGCCGTCCAGGACCTCATCGACGAGCTCGGCCAGCTCCCCGGCGTCGGCCCGAAGAGCGCGCAGCGCATCGCCTTCCACCTGCTGGCTGCCGACCCCGTCGACGTGCGCCGGCTCGTCACCGCCCTGACCGAGGTGAAGGACAAGGTCCGCTTCTGCCGCATCTGCGGGAACGTCAGCGAGCAGGACGAGTGCCGCGTCTGCCGCGACCCGCGCCGCGACCTCACGGTCATCTGCGTGGTGGAGGAGCCCAAGGACGTCGTCGCGATCGAGAAGACGCGCGAGTTCCGCGGCCGCTACCACGTCCTCGGCGGCGCGATCAGCCCGATCGAGGGCATCGGACCGGACGACCTGCGGGTGCGCGAGCTGATGGTGCGGCTGCAGGACGGCTCGATCACCGAGCTGATCCTCGCCACCGACCCGAACCTGGAGGGCGAAGCGACTGCGACGTACCTCGCTCGGCTGGTAGGACCACTCGGGCTGCGGATCACGCGCCTCGCCAGCGGCCTGCCGGTCGGCGGCGACCTGGAGTACGCGGACGAGGTCACCCTCGGCCGCGCCTTCGAAGGACGGAGACAGGTGGATGTCTGAGCCGGCGCCGTACGAACCCGAGGACGACCTGCAGCTCGCGACCGACATCGCGCGCGACGCTCGGTCGTTCCTCGAGACCCTCGAGCTGGTCGCGTCCGGGGCTGCCGGGACGCAGTCGGTCGCCGTCCTGCTGCTCGACGTCGCCCAGATGTGCGTCGCGGGCGCCCACCTCGGCGCGCGCACCGACGTGATCCTCGACGACAACGTCGAGCCGCTGCTCGACCCGCCCGCTCCGGACCTCGACACGGTGCGCGAGGGCCTGGCCGCCGAGCTCGACCCGGTCGACAGCTACGTCGAGGTCTTCGACCCGTACGCCGACGACGCCCCGGTGCCCTACCGGATGTCGGACGACCTGGCCGACATGGGGCAGGACCTGCTGCGCGGTCTGCAGCACTACGACGCCGGCCGCGGGCGCGAGGCGCTGTGGTGGTGGCAGTACACCTACCTCAACAGCTGGGGCGGTTCGGCCGGCGCGGTGCTGCGCGCGCTGCAGAGCGTCGTCGCGCACGTGCGCCTGGACGCCGGCCCGGAAGAGGTCCCCGAAGGCGTGTGACGGAGCGGGACGGGCGGCTGTGCTCGCCGTCGCACCTCTGCGCGTCGCCGGCTGTCGTCTGCGTGCCACCGCTTCCCGCGGCTCGTGGTCGGTCTGGGCGACTCAGGGGAGCCGGGGACGACAACTGGCCGCGGGAAGCGGGGTGACCGCTGCGCTTCCCCGCTCAGAAGGTCGCCCAGAGGCGGCGTACCGCCCGTACGGCGACCACCGGGGCGGGGCAGTGTGCAGCAACGAGATCGGTGACAAGAAGGGCTCGATCCGTCAGCGGCGGGACCTCCAGCTAGCAACGCCCGACGACCACGGTCCCCCCGAGGTCGTCGTCGACCACGACTCGTACGTCGAGGCCCTGCTGCCTCAGCAGCTCCGAGGTGCCGCCGGCCTGCGGGCGACCCGTCTCGACGAGCAGGTGCCCGCCGCGCGCGAGCCAGTCGAGGGCGCCGGCGGCTACCCGTCGCTGGACGTCCAGCCCGTCGGACCCACCGTCCAGGGCCGCCCGCGGCTCGTGCAGCCGTGCCTCCGGCGGCATCAGGTCCAGCGCGGGAGTGGGGACGTACGGCGCGTTGACCGCGAGCACGTCCACCCGGCCGCGCAGCTCTGCCGGCAGCGCGGCGTACAGGTCGCCGACGCGGGCCTGGCCGCCCACGGGCGCGAGGTTGCGCGCGGCGCACGCCACCGCCCGCGGGTCGACGTCGGCGGCGTGGATCACGACGCCCGGCACCGCTGCGGCGACCGCGGCACCGACAGCCCCCGACCCGCAGCACAGGTCGACGACCACCGAGCCGTCGCGGACCAGGCCCACTGCCGTCCGGGCCAGCAGCTCCGTGCGCCGCCTCGGCACGAACACCCCTGCGGCGACGGCGATCCGCAGCCCGCAGAACTGCGCCCAGCCGAGCAGGTGCTCCAGCGGCTCGCCTGCGACCCGGCGCGCGACGAGCTCCGCGGGATCGCCCTCAGTGGCCAGCAGGAGCTCGGCCTCGTCCTCCGCGAAGACGCAGCCCGCGGCCCGCAGCGCCGCGACGACGTCGTCCCGGGTCATCGGGACGTCAGGCGACGCGCTGCCCGCGGGGCAGGGTGCGGGACGGGGTGCGCAGCCGCCGCACCGTGAGGGCCAGCGCGGCGGCGCCGAGCAGCACGTCGATCGCCAGGCCCGTCGGCCAGAGCGCGCCGGGCGTCTGCCGGGCGCCGCTGTCGCCGCCCGGGGCGGGCACGGCGCTGCCGCGGGCCTCGATGAACGGTGGCCGTCGCAGATCGCGGACCCTGCCGCCGATCTGCCCCAGCGGGTCGAGATCGCGTGCCTGCACGCCGAACTCGCCCTCCGGTCCGCGCTGCGGCTGGTCGGGCAGGCGCGGCGCGGCGTCGGCCAGGACCACGAACGGGTTGGGCGAGAGCAGCCACCAGGTGCGGTCGGTCCGGACGCGGGTCGTCTCGAAGCTCTGCGGACCGGGCTGGCACGCGCCCGGCGGCGCCCCCGTGCAGTCGTTGGTGAAGGTCTCGGTCACCTTCTCGGCCGTCACGGCGGTGACCAATCCGAAGGCGATCAGCGTGCCCACGGTGAGGGCGAAGACGGCCAGGTAGGACAGCACCCCCGAGGTGGTGGTGCGGGACAGCGCCGCGGACAGGAACAGCGAGACCGCGCAGACGGTGCCGAGCAGCAGCGCCTGCACGAGCAGGACGACCACGACCCGGCCGAGCGGCACGCCGTCCTGGGTCATCGCGTAGGCCACCAGGGGCAGCGTCAGCGCGAGGAACACCAGCGCCGTGCCCCAGGCTGCGACGAACTTGCCGATCGCGATCTCGGCTGCGGACAGCCGGGTCACCTGCAGCGTCGCGAGGGTGCCGCGCTCCCGGTCGCCGTTGACCGACTGCGCCGCCAGCGCCGGGACGACCAGCAGCGCCAGCCCGAGGACGAAGAGCATCAGCCCGCCGAACAGGACGGTGCCCTTGTACGGGACCTCCGCCGAGCTGAGGTTGCCCAGGCCGCTGCGCAGCAGGAGCGTAAAGCCGAGCAGCACGGCGAAGAACACGGCGAGCAGGACCTTCCAACGGCCGGCGCGGATGCGCAGGCGGAACTCCTGGCGGGCCACGGTGGCGATGCCGGCGCCGGTCATCGGCTGTCGTCGGTCAGGGAGAGGTACGCCGCCTCGAGGGCGCCGCCCAGCGGCTGGAACGACACGACCGGGACGCCGTCGCGGACGAGCCCGGCCAGCAGGGCAGCCGCGGCCTCGTCGGTGGCCAGGCGCACGTCGACCCCGGCGGGTGTCGGGTCCTCGAAGTCGTACGCGTTCCGTTCGAGTGCGGCGACCAGGGCTGCGTTGTCCAGTGCGCGCACGCGCCAAGGGCGAAGCGCCGCGCCGACCGGCAGGGAGTCCAGGGCGTGCTCCCCGACGGTGGTGCCGCCGTCGACGAACACCACCCGGTCGGCGAGCTCCTCGAGATCGCCGAGCAGGTGGCTGCTTACGACGATCGCGGTGCCGGCGCGGGCCAGCGACCGGAGCAGCTCGCGCAGCTCGACGCGGCTGCGCGGGTCCAGGCCGCTGGCCGGCTCGTCCAGCAGGAGCACCTCGGGGCCGTGCACGAGGGCGCGCGCCATGCCGAGCCGCTGCTTCTGCCCGCGGGACATCGTGTGGACCGGTCGCTCGGCGTACTCCGCCAGCCGCGCCACCTCGAGCAGCTCCATCGCCCGGGTGCGCGCGCGGGCGCGGCCCAGCCGGTAGGCCTGCCCGAACAGCTCGAGGTACTCGCGGCCGGTCAGGTTGTCGTACAGCCCGAAGACGTCGGGCGACCAGCCCATCCGTGCGCGTACCTCGTCGGACTCGGTCACCGGGTCGAAGCCGGCGACACGGACCTGGCCGGCGTCCGGGACCAGCAGGGTGGCCAGGACGAGGAGCAGCGTCGTCTTGCCGGCGCCGTTCGGGCCGACCAGCGCCGTCACCTCGCCCGCCCGTGCGGTCAGGTCGATGCCGCGGACCGCCTCGACGTCGCCGAACGTCCGCCGCACGCCCTTCGCGACGACGCCCGTGCCGGAGTGGGCCATCCGCGGGTCCTCGACGGTGAGCACGCGCGCAGGCTATGCCCGGACAGGCGCTGCGCAGGGACGCTGCGTACGGTCGGGACCCCCTGCCCCGAGGAGCCCGACGTGTGCCACAGCGACGCCAGCCGACCGCCCGCCGCCCCTGGAGCGGTGCCCGCCGCCTCCGACGGCCCCCGTGAGCTGACCGCGTCCGACGGCACCCGCGTGCTCGCGCACGAGGCCCGCCCTGCGACGCCGACCGGTGTCGGCATCGTGGTGCTGCCCGACGTCCGCGGCCTGCACGACTACTACCGCGCGCTGGCGGTGCGCTTCGCCGAGACCGGCGCGGAGGCGGTGGCGATGGACTGGTTCGGGCGGACCGCTCCCGATGACGACCGCTCCGAGGCCTTCGAGTTCATGCCCCATGTGCAGGCGACCACCAAGGAGGGCGTCGCTGCCGACGTGGCGGCAGCCGTCGCGCAGCTGCAGGAGCGGGGCGCGAGCCGCGTCTACACCGTCGGGTTCTGCTTCGGCGGCGCGTACTCCTGGCGCGCCTCCGCCGACGTCGAGGGCCTGGCCGGCTGCGTCGGCTTCTACGGCCGTACGGCGCTGGTCGGCGACGCCGTCGACCGGATGCGCGCCCCGCTGCTCATGCTCGTCGCGGGCGCCGACGCCCACCTGCCGGTCGAGGACGCGCAGGCGCTCGCCGCAGCGGCCCAGGCGCAGGTGCCGGTCACCCTCGAGGTGTTCGACGGGGCGCCGCACTCGTTCTTCGACCGGACCTTCGCCGAGCACCAGCAGGCGTGCGAGCGGGCCTGGGAGCTGATCGGCGACTTCGTCCGGGCCTGATCGCCTCTGGACACGGTTCGGCGGCGGGTCCAGTCTCCGGTGCGAGGGGCCACCCCGGCTCCCGAGGGGGTACGACATGCCGCGGTTCATGGACTTCCACGACGACCTGAAGCTCCCGCAGCAGGCGATCGATGAGATCGGCCGCGGCGCCAAGGCGGGGGAAGCCGACCAGTTCGGCGTCACCCAGGTCGAGCTCTTCCACAACCCGGACGGCAAGGTCTACTGCCTGCTCGACGCCCCGGACGAGGCGGCGGTGCGCGCCCACCACGCGGCCCTGGACGTGCCGTGCGGCGACGTGCACCGCGTGGACAGCCTGCTCTGACGGCGGTGCCCGGCCCGTAGACTGGGCCCATGGGCCTCGTCGTGCAGAAGTACGGCGGCTCGTCCGTGTCCGACGCCGAGCGCATCAAGCGGGTCGCCGAGCGGATCGTCGCGACCAAGAAGGCCGGCCACGACGTCTGCGTCGTCGTCAGCGCCATGGGCGACACGACCGACGAGCTGCTCGACCTCGCCCAGCAGGTGTCGCCGCTGCCCCCCGGCCGCGAGCTCGACATGCTGCTCACCGCCGGCGAGCGGATCTCGATGGCCCTGCTGGCCATGGCGATCCAGTCGCTCGGCCTGTCGGCCCGCTCGTTCACCGGGAGCCAGGCCGGCGTCATCACCGACTCGGTCCACGGCAAGGCGCGCATCATCGACGTGACGCCCGGCCGCATCTCCGACGCCCTCGGCAAGGGCCACATCGCCATCGTCGCCGGCTTCCAGGGCGTCAGCCAGGACAGCAAGGACATCACCACGCTCGGCCGAGGCGGCTCCGACACCACCGCGGTCGCCCTGGCGGCTGCCCTCGGCGCCGGGGTGTGCGAGATCTACACCGACGTCGGCGGCGTCTACTCCGCCGACCCGCGGGTCGTCCCGGACGCCAGGCACCTGCCGACGGTCTCGTACGAGGAGATGCTCGAGCTGGCCGCGTCCGGCGCCAAGATCCTCCACCTGCGGTGCGTCGAGTACGCCCGCCGCTACGACGTGCCGCTCGTCGTGCGCTCGTCGTTCTCGAACAAGCCCGGAACGCTGATCACAGGAGCCCCCGTGGAACAGGCCATCATCAGCGGGGTCGCGCACGACCTCTCCGAAGCGCGCGTGACGGTGGTCGGCGTCCCCGACAAGCCCGGTGAGGCCGCCGCGATCTTCCGCGCGGTCGCGGACGCCTCGGTCAACATCGACATGATCGTCCAGAACGTCTCCGGCGCGACCGACCGCACCGACATCTCCTTCACGCTGCCCAAGAGCGACCTCGCCACCGCGATGACGGCGCTGTCGAAGACGCAGGCCGGCGTGGGGTTCGAGTCGCTGCTGTCCGACGAGCACATCGGCAAGGTGTCGCTCGTCGGCGCCGGCATGAAGAGCCACCCCGGTGTGACGGCGACGTTCTTCGAGGCGCTGGCCAAGGGCGGCATCAACGCCGAGGCGATCAGCACCTCCGAGATTCGCATCTCCGTCGTGTGCCGAGACACCGACGTGCCGAACGCCGTGCGCGCCGTGCACGACGCCTTCGAGCTGGGCGCCGGCGAGGGCGAGGCGGCGACCGTCTACGGCGGTACCGGCCGCTAGCCCGACGCCGGTGAGCAGGGCGGGCTGACCGCCGCACCGGTGCGCGCTCGTAGACTGCCGGTATGACAGGTGTGCGCGTCGGCGTCGTGGGAGCCACCGGCCAGGTCGGTGCCGTGGTCCTTCGGCTGCTCGCCGACCGCGACTTCCCGCTGGCGGAGCTCCGGCTGTTCGCCAGCGCGCGCTCCGCCGGCTCGACGCTGACCTTCGCGGGCCGCGAGATCACGGTCGAGGACGCCTCCACCGCTGACCCGAGCGGCCTCGACATCGCGATCTTCAGCGCTGGCGGCGCGACCAGCAGGGAGCTCGCGCCGGCGTACGCCGCAGCCGGCGCGACCGTCGTCGACAACTCGAGCGCCTGGCGCATGGACCCCGACGTCCCGCTGGTCGTCAGTGAGGTCAATCCTGGCGCGCTGCAGTCGATCCCGAAGGGCATCGTCGCCAACCCGAACTGCACGACGATGGCCGCGATGCCGGTGCTCAAGCCGCTGCACGACGCGGCCGGGCTGGTCCGCGTCGTCGCCAGCACCTACCAGGCGGTGTCAGGCAGCGGCCTGGCCGGCGTCGAGGAGCTCGACGGCCAAGTGCGCAAGACCGCCGATCGCGCGACGGCCCTGGTGCACGACGGCTCGGCCGTCGACTTCCCCGCGCCGGTGAAGTACGTCGCGCCGATCGCGTTCAACGTGCTCCCGATGGCGGGCTCGGTCGTCGACGACGGGTCGTACGAGACCGACGAGGAGCAGAAGCTCCGCAACGAGAGCCGCAAGATCCTCGGCATCCCGGACCTGCGCGTGTCCGGGACCTGCGTGCGGGTGCCGGTGTTCACCGGGCACTCGCTCTCGCTGAACGTCGAGTTCGCCCGGCAGATCTCGGTCGCGGAGGCCACCGAGCTGCTGCGCGGCGCCCCCGGTGTCGAGCTGGCCGACGTCCCGAACCCGCTGCTCGCTGCGGGACGCGACCCGTCGTACGTCGGCCGCCTGCGCCAGGACGGCGACTGCGGCCTGGCGCTGTTCGTCAGCAACGACAACCTGCGCAAGGGCGCTGCCCTGAACGCGGTGCAGATCGCCGAGCTGCTCGCGGGCGCGGCGACCACGTGAGCGAGCACACGCAGGCGATGCCGGTCGGCGGCGGCGACGAGCCGGTCGTCGTGGCGGGCCGCTACCGGCTGGTGTCGCTGCTCGGCCGGGGCGGCACCGCCGAGGTCTGGCGCGCGGAGGACGAGGCCCTCGGCCGCCCCGTCGCCCTCAAGCTGGTGACGGTCCCCACCGACGACAGCGCTGCCCGCGCCGGCGAGGAGGCGCGCCTGCTGGCCCGCCTCAACAACCCGCACCTGGTGCCCGTCTACGACGCGGGCACCGACGACCGTGACCGCCCGTGGGTCGTGATGGAGCTCGTCGAGGGCGAGACGCTGTCCGACACCGTGAAGCGCGGACCCGTCCCTTCCGACCGGACGGCCGTCATCGGCCGGTCGATCGCCGAGGCGCTGGCGTACGTGCACGCGCAGGGCCTGGTCCACCGCGACGTGAAGCCCGGCAACATCCTCATGGGCGAGGACGGGCGGGTCCGGCTCACCGACTTCGGGATCGCCCGTCTCGTCGACGCCGCCCGGGTGACCAGCACCGGGATGATGGTCGGCACGGCCTCGTACCTGGCGCCGGAGCAGGTTGCCGGTGAGCCCGTCGGCCCGCCTGCCGACGTCTACGCGCTGGGCCTGGTCCTGCTCGAGTGCCTGTCCGGCCAGCGGGAGTACGAGGGCAGCACCGTCGAGGTGGCGCTGGCCCGGTTGCACCGCCAGCCGCAGGTCCCCGCCGGCCTGCCCGACGGCTGGCCCGGACTGCTGGCCGCCATGACCGCGCGCGAGCCGGCGTCCCGGCCGACGCCCGACGACGCCGCGCAGGAGATGGCGCTCATCGCCGGCGGTGGGTCGGCCACCACGACGATGGTCGCTCCGACGCCGCTCGTCGAGCGCACCACCGCGCTGCCCCGCACGACGGTCGCGCCCCGTACGACCGTCGCCCCGCGCCAGGCGGTCGCCTACGACGAGGCCGTGCGCGCGCCTGGAGCGCGGCGGAGCAACGTCCCGTACGTCCTGGCCCTGCTGGCCGTCGTGGCGCTGCTGATCGCCGGCTTCGTCTACGTCAACAGCACCTCGGGCGGCTCGTCCGGCCCGCTGCCCGAGATCAGCGGCGACCTGCCTCCACAGCTGCGCACCGACCTTCAGCGCCTCGAGGACACCACCGACCAGCTCAAGGACCGCTGATGCGCCGCGCGCTGCTCGCCCTCCCACTGTCCGGGGTGCTGCTGCTGACCGGCTGCTCGAGCAGCCCCCGCGACGCGGTCCGCGACGGCGTCACCGCCGTCGTCGGTGCCGCCAACGACCGCGACCCGGTGGCTGTGCGGCTCGCCGTGGACGACCTGCTGCAGACGCTGCGCGACCAGACGGCCAGCAAGGACCTCACCCCGCAGGAGGCGGCTGCCGTCGCCAACGCGGCGCGCGCCGTCGCCCAGAGCGCCGGCGCGCTGGAGGTCACGCCGTCGCCGTCGCCGGTTCCGACGGTCGAGCGGCCGTCGCCGACGCCGAAGCCGGAGGTGACCGCGGAGCCCTCCCCGACGCCTGAGCCGACCCAGACCCAAGACGCGCCGTCGCCGACTCCCGAGCCCGTGCAGACGACCCCCCCGCCGATCGTGGTGGTCAGCCCGGCGGTCGTCCAGACGCAGTCCACCTCCGCGCCGTCGCCGTCCCCCGTCGCAGCGCAGTCCCAGAGCAGCCCGGCACCCAGCTCCGCCCCCGCCTAGCCTCCGACGTGCAGGACCTGCTCGTCGCCGTCCTGCTCGTCGCGGGGATGCTCGCCCTCGGGACCGTGCTGGAGCTGCCTGCCCTGACGGACCGCGTGCGCCGGCCCGGCGGGCTGCTCGTGGTGCTGGTCGTCAACCTGCTCGTCGTGCCGTCGGTGGGGCTGCTGCTCGTCCGGGCGGTGGAGCTGGACCCGCCGGTGGCGCTGGGACTGGTGCTCGCGGCGTGCGCCCCGGGCGGCGGCACCGGAGCGCTGCTCGCCCTGCACGCGCGTGGCGACGTGCCCACGGCCGTCGTGCTGCAGGTGCTCCTGGCGGGGCTCAGCCTGCTCGTCACGCCGCTGTGGCTGGCCGGCTTCGGCGAGGGCGGCATCGACACCGGACCGCTCGTGCTGGGGCTGCTCGTCCTCCAGATCGCCCCGCTCGCAGGCGGTCTCGTGCTCGGTGCCCGGCGACCCGCAGTTGCTGCGCGGGTCCACGCACTCGCGCGCAGGACCGCGGACGTGTCGCTGCTGCTGCTCGTGGTCGGCCTCACCGTCACGCAGGCCGACTCGCTGGACCGGGTCGGAGCGACAGCGCTGCTGCTCATGGCAGCCCTGGTGCTGCTGACCCTGGCGACGCTCGCGCTGCCGGTCGGCCCGCCGGCCGTGCGCCGTGCCGCCGCGCTGACGACGTCGGTGCGCAACCTGTCGCTGGCGCTGCTGGCGGCGTCGTACGCCGACGACCCGCCGGTGACGGCGCTGTCGGTCCTCGCGTACGGCCTGGTGATGTACGTGCTGTCCGGCGCGGCGGTGGCCGTGCTCCGTCGCAGCTAGGCAGGTCCGGGCAGCCCGAGCCGGCGGGTGACGAACTCCAGCTCGGCGCGCATCTGGCGCACCCGCTCGTCCACCACCAGCGATCCGTGGCCGGCGTCGAAGCGGTAGACCTCGACGTCCTTGCCGCGCTCGGCGGCGGCGGCCAGCCAGTTGTCGATCTGCCGGATCGGGCACCGGGGGTCGTTCGCGCCCGCCAGCATCAGCACCGGCGCTGCGACCGCGTCGACGTAGGTCAGTGGCGAGCACCGCTCGTAGAGCTCGCGCACCTCGTCCGGTGACCCGCCGAACAGCGACCGGTCGAACGCGCGCAGCGGCTCCATCTCGTCCTCGTACGCCGCCACGTAGTCCGCGACCGGGACAGCGGCCACGCCGCAGGCCCACCGTCCGGGCTGCGTACCGACGCCGAGCAGCGTGAGGTAGCCGCCCCACGAGCCGCCCGCCAGCACGCTGCGGGCCGGGTCGGCGAGCCCCGACGTGACAGCCCAGTCGTGGACGGCCGCGACGTCCTCGAGCTCGGTCAGGCCGGGGCGGCCGGTGAGGGCGTCGCGCCAGGCCGACCCGTAGCCGGTGGAGCCGCGGTAGTTGACGTTGACGACCGCGCAGCCGAGATCGACGTACGCGGCCCGGTCGGCCGCGAACGCGTCGCTGTCGTGCCAGGTCGGGCCGCCGTGGACGAGGAACACCGTCGGGAAGGGGCCGTCACCCGCCGGCGTCGCGACGAGCGCGTGCACCTGCCCGCCGGGGCCGTCGACGAACGCGTCGGTGACGTCGACCGACGCCGGCGCCGGCTCCCCGGGCGGGGTCAGGACGACCGCACCCGAGGTCGAGCGGACGACCGTGGGCGACGCCGCCGACGACCAGGAGAACTCGACGTCGCCGTCCGGCCGCGCGGTCGCGTCGCCCACGGAGCCGGCCGGGCTCGGCAGGTCGGTGACGGCGCCGTCGAGGGTCACGCGGTGCAGGGTCGACCGGCCCTTCTCCTCACGCCGGACCAGCAGCGCCGAGGCGTCGGCGTACCAGTCGGCGTCGAGATCACCGGTCAGCCCGGACAGGTCGGGGTGGACCTCGTCCCCGGTGCGGGGGTCGACGACGAACGGCAGCATGCGGCCCTCGCGCTCGTGCATCGCGAGCAGCCGCTCGTCGCCCGGCAGCGGCGAGAAGCCGACCGCGTGCAGCCCGAGGCCCTCGCCGTCCCAGCGCTCCCAGACCACCTCGCCGTCCAGGCTCAGGACCCGCAGCGCCCGGTGGCGGCTGTCGCCGTGCTCGGAGTGCTCGAGCACCACGAGCGCCTCGTCGCGGGACATCCCGGCCAGGTCCGCGTCGTGCGCGGAGGCGTACAGGACCGACGTGCCCGACGGGCGGACGACGTGGACGGCCGACCCGTCGTCGGTCGAGGTGCCGACGACGGCGAGCGTGCGGCCGATCTCCAGGCCCGCGGGGTAGGCGGCGGGCACACCGGGGGCGGCTGCGACGTCCGGGCCGCCGGCGAAGGGCTGCCGCAGCCAGGTGCCGAACTCGTCGCCGTCGGTGTCGGCGAACCACCACACGTGCTCGCCGTCCGGGGACAGCACGCCGTCGCTGGTGCCGTTCTCCCGGTCGGTCACCTGGCGGTGCACGCCGGTGCTGCGGTCCCAGGCGTACAGCTCGAAGGTGCCGGTCGGGTTGGACACGTACAGGCACCGGTCGGGGGCGTCCTGCGCCCAGTCCGGGAGCGTCACGCGGGTGGCGCGGAAGCGCTGCTCCCACGTCGGGGTGTCGCGGGGTGTCGTCACCGGGGCAGTCTGCCGCAGGACGCGAGAACGCCGGAGGGCGCGGCAACGACGAAGGGCACCGGCTCTCGCCGATGCCCTTCTCGGGACTGCCGCTCGCCGCCGAGGCGGTGAGTTGTCGGGGTGACAGGATTTGAACCTGCGACCTCTGCGTCCCGAACGCAGCGCGCTACCAAGCTGCGCCACACCCCGGATCCGTGCGCCTCGAAGACTACCGGACGCCTGCGGCCGCCACGAGGCGGAGCAGCGTCGCCTCCGGGCGGCAGCACACCCGGACCGGGAGGTACGGACTGGTGCCCAGCCCGGCGCTGACGTGCAGGAAGCCGGCGCCGTTGCGGGACAGCCCGCGGGCGCGCGAGCGCTCCAGGTCGCAGTTCGTCACGGCCGGGCCGAGGCCCGGCAGCCGCAGCTGCCCGCCGTGGGTGTGGCCGGCCAGCACCAGGGCGTGACTGTCCCCCGCGAAGGCCCGCAGAAGCCGTCGCTGCGGGGTGTGCGTGACGCCGAGGGCGAGGCCGTCCACAGGTCCGGCCACGTCGGCGTAGCGGTCCCGGCGCAGGTGCGCGTCGTCCGTGCCGGTCAGCGTCACCGCCCGCCCCGCGACCTGCAGCACGGTGCGCCGGTGCGTGAGGTCGGTCCAGCCGCCCTCCTCGAGCAGCTGCGCGGTACGCGGCCAGGGCAGGTCCGGCCGGCGGGGCGTGGGCGGCCCGTCGTGCAGGTAGCCGGTGAGATGTGGCCGGACCGGCGAGAAGTAGTCGTTGTTGCCCGGCACGAAGACCGCGGGCGTCCCGTCCGCCGTCAGCGCGGCCAGCGTGTCGACGAGCAGCCCGACGGCGTCGGCGGACGACAGGTGGTCGCCGGTGGAGACGACGAGGTCCGCGCGGTGCCGGGCGAGGCCGCGGACCCATGCCGCACGCCGGCTGTGCCGCGGCAGCAGGTGCACGTCGGACAGGTGCAGCACCGTGAACGGCGGGGCGCCGGGTGCAAGGACCGGGACGTCGACCCGGCGCAGCACCGGCAGCAGCGGCTCCACGAACGGCCACGCGGCCGCAGCCAGCAGCAGCGCGCCCCTCGTCCTCACCGGTCGGACCCTAGGCGGTGCGCGGCTACCGTGACGGGCATGGGCGAGCTCAAGGACCGGCTGCACGACGACCTCACGACCTCGATGAAGGCGCGCGACGAGCTGCGCACGGCGACGCTGCGCATGGTGCTCACCGCGATCGGCAACGAGGAGGTCGCCGGCAAGAGCGCCCGCTCGCTGTCCGCCGACGAGGAGCTGAAGGTCGTCGCCCGCGAGGCCAAGAAGCGCCGGGAGGCGGCCGAGGCGTTCACGAGCGGCGGCGCCGCCGACCGCGCGGCCCGCGAGCTCGACGAGGAGCAGGTCCTGCAGGCCTATCTGCCGCAGCAGCTGTCCGACGACGAGCTGACCGCCCTGGTCGCGGAGGCGGTCGCGCAGAGCGGCGCCTCCGGACCGCAGGCCATGGGGCAGGTCATGAAGGTCGTCGGCCCGAAGGTCGCCGGCCGGGCCGAGGGCGGCCGCGTGGCCGCCGCCGTGCGCGCGGCCCTCGCGGGCTAGCGCTTCTTGCCCTTGCCGCGTCCTGTCGCGACCGGTGCCGGCGCGACCGGCTGATCGACCGTCGGCGCCACGGGCGTGTAGGTCGACAGGGTCGTCCGCCGCTGACGGCCGTTCGACTCGTACAGCGTCACCGACGCCCCGAACGCGATCTCGCGGCCGGCGCGCGGCACGGTGTAGGCCGCCTGCCCGCGCCGGATCGGGTAGGCCGACACCCGGCCGCCGTCCCGCACGGTGAAGCCGGCATCGGTGAGCGTCTGCTCCGCCACGTCCAGCGGCAGGCCGCTGACGTCGGGGACCTCGCGGTCCTGGCCGTCGGTGGCGCTGCGGTCCGGCCGCTCGAAGTCCACCTCCGGCACGCCCTCGAGCGCCCGCCGCATCGTCTGCTGCCAGATGCGTGCCGGGATCGTGCCGCCGTAGACCTGCGGGTAGTAGCGCCCGTTGATCGTCACGCGCCGCATCTCCTTGACCTGCCGACCGGGCGCGCCGGGGTCGCCGACCCAGACCGAGGTCGCGAGCTGCGGGGTGTAGCCGACGAACCACGCCGCCTTCGAGCCGTTGGTGGTGCCCGTCTTGCCGGCCGCGGGCCGGCTGATGCTGGCGGCCCTGCCTGTGCGGCCGCGGGTGCCGCCGTCGATGACGCCGCGCAGCACCTTGTTGACGGTGTCGGCGACCTGCGGCTTCAGCGCCTGCGTGCAGTCCTGGTCCGGGATGTCGATGTCGTTGCCGCGCGGTCCGGTGATCTTGGTGATGGCGCGCGGCGGGCAGTACAGGCCACGTGCGGCGAAGGTGGCGTACGCGGCGGACATCGCGAGCGGGCTGACCTCGTTGGTGCCGAGGACGAAGGAGCCGCCCTTGAGCAGCGGCGCGGACGGCGTGCCGCCCTTGAACTGCTGGAGGCCGAGCGACTCGGCGAGCGCGACCGGGCCCTCGATGCCGGTCTTCTCCTCGACCTGGATGTAGAAGGTGTTGACCGAGTCGTGCGTGCCGGTCTCCAGGTTGAACGTGCCGGCCTCGGAGTCGCCGGCGTTCTGCAGCGTGTAGGGCTCGACGCGGCCGTCGACGTAGTTCACGAACTCCTTGCTCGTGTACTTCTGCGGGGCGTAGCGCGTGAAGCTCAGCGGCACGCCCTGGCGGATGGCGTCGGCGAGCACGAAGGCCTTGAAGGTGGAGCCGGCCTGGAAGCCGCTGGAGCCGCCGATGGCCAGGTTGACCTTCGTGTGGCCCGGGAGCTTCTTCTCGGTGTAGCGGCGGTTGACCGCCATCGCCCGGATCTCACCGGTGCCGGGCTCGACGGTGTTGACCGCGACCGCTGCGCCGTAGTCCTCGCCCCGGAAGACGTCGCCCGGCGGCACGTTCTCCTCGGCGGCCTTCTGCGCGGCGAACTGCACCGCGGGGTCCAGCGTGGTCTGGATGGTCAGTCCGCCGGCGAGCAGCTTGTCCTGACGCTCCTCCCGAGTCTTGCCGAGCGCGTCGCCGAACGACGTGTCCTCGAGCGTCTTGCGGATGTAGTCGCAGAAGAACGGCGCGCTGACGGCCGGGTTCTCGCAGCCGGGCAGGACCGGCTTGATCGTGAACAACGGCCGACCCGGCGTCGAGCGCTCCGCGGAGGCCTCGGCACGCTGCTGCTCGCTGATGAAGCCGACGCTGCGCATGCGGGCCAGGACGGTGTTGCGGCGGTTCAGCACGTTCTTCATGACCGCCGGGTCCTTGAGGCCCTTCACCGGGTCGTAGCGCCCGGGGCTCTGCACGATGCCGGCGAGCGTGGCCCCCTCGGCGAGGGTGAGCTTCTGCACCGGCTTGCCGAAGTAGAAGCTCGAGGCGGTGCCCATCCCGTAGACCCCGTTGCCGAAGTAGGCGATGTTCAGGTAGCGCTCGAGGATCTCGTCCTTGGTGTACTTCTTCTCGATCGCGAGGGCGTAGCGCGCCTCCTTGAGCTTGCGGTCCAGCGAGGCCTCGCGGGCGGCGTCCTGCTTGCCCTCGTCACCGCCGGCTGCTTGCAGCAGGGCGTTCTTGACGTACTGCTGGGTCAGCGTCGACCCGCCCTGGCTGACGCCACCGGCCTGGGCGTTCTCGATGGCCGCGCGCAGCGTGCCCTTGTAGTCGACACCGTGGTGGGCGTAGAAGCGGGCGTCCTCGGTGGCGATCACGGCCTTGCGGGCGAGCTCGGGGACGTTCTGCAGCGGCGCGACGACGCGGTTCTGCTTGTAGAGCACGGCCAGCAGCGTCTTGCCGTCGTTGGCGACGATGCGGGTCCGCTGCGCGAGGGGGGTGTCGTCGAGCTGGGCCGGCAGCACGAGGAACTCGTCGGCGCCGGCCTTGGCGGTCAGACCCAGTCCCCCCACCACCGGGAAGGCGACCGCGGCGAGCAGCAGGCCGGTGACGGCGCTGGCGATCAGGGCGTACAGCAGCCTGGAAGCTGGGCTCGCGTTCTTCGGCACGCCTTCGAGGGTACGGCGCATGCCCGGCGGCAGCCTGCGACGGCGTTTGTGTCCGGTACGACCCGAGTAGTCCCGAAGGACTACCCCAAGACGGTCCGAACGGATGTGTCGCTCGTCACGGGATGTTCCTACGGTGAGCGGGTCGGACGTCCCCTTGGCGCCCGGCACCCCCTCACGTCAGGACCCGCCCCATGACCGTGTTCGCCTCAGAGCCGCAGGCCTGGGTCGCCGAGTCCGCCTGCCGCAACGCCGACCCGGACGAGCTGTTCGTCACCGGTGCCGCTCAGAACCGCGCCAAGGCCGTCTGCATGGGCTGCCCGGTCCGCACCGAGTGCCTGTCCGACGCGCTCGACAACCGCGTCGAGTTCGGCGTGTGGGGCGGCATGACCGAGCGCGAGCGACGTGCGCTGCTTCGCCGCCGCCCGGACGTCACCAGCTGGCGCCTGCTGCTCGAGACGGCCCGCGCCGAGCACGTCGCCACCGGCTGAGCTTCCTCCACTTCCACCGCTCCGCCCTGCACACGTCCCGTCGCGCACGGGCGCGTGTCGCGGCGAGTCCCGGTCGTTGTACGGCGTGGCGCGGTGGGGACGTGTGCCCGGCGGCTGACCGAGCGGGGACAGCTCAGGCAGGTACGGCGGCGTCCTTGCCGCGGGCGAGGTCCTCGCCGACCGAGCGCAGCCCGGCCAGGTCGTGCACGTCACCAGGCTGGGCGGCGACCTCGACCACCGGCACGGACGGGTGCGCCCCGGAGAAGCGCTCCTGCAGGCGCCGCTCCCGGCCGGCCAGCGCCACCCGGTCGGCGTGC